>DASSSH010000204.1:0-43793 GCA_035708525.1 Candidatus Methylomirabilota bacterium | reverse complement strand
CCCGCCGAGAACATCGCCATCAACAGCGCCGAGCCGCCGAAGGAGATGAATGGCAGCGGCAGACCCTTGGTGGGCAGCGCCCCCGTCACCACGCCCACGTTGACCAGGGTTTGCGTCGCCAGCATGAGGCTGAGCCCGAGCGCCAGGTAGCTGCCGAAGGGATCGGGCGCGCGCAGGCCGATGCGGAGCCCTCGCCAGATGAGCACCGCGAACAGGCCGAGGATGACGGTCACGCCCACGAGCCCCAGTTCCTCGCCGATGATGGCGAAGATGAAATCCGTGTAGGGCTCGGGCAGGTAGAAGAGCTTCTGCTTCGACTCCCCGAGCCCGAGGCCCAGCCAGCCGCCCGATCCCAGCGCGAGGAAGGACTGGATGATCTGAAAGCCCGCGCCCTGGGGGTCGTCCCAGGGATTGGCGAAGGCGACCATCCGCCGCCACCGGTACGGCTTCATGATGACCAGCGCCGCCACCGCCGGCAGCGCCGCCGCGCCCACGACCAGCATGTGAGTGACGCGCGCGCCGGCCAGATAGACCAGCGCCAGCGTCAGGATCACCAAGGCCAGACTGTTCCCGAGATCCGGCTGCAGGATCGTGAGCCCCGCCATGCTGCCGGCCACCAGGAGCGCGGGCAGCAAGCCCTGGCTGAAGCTCGTGATCGCCTCCGGGCGCCGCGTGAGGAAGGACGCCAGGTAGAGCACGAGCGCAAACTTGGCCAGCTCCACGGGCTGGAACGAGATCGGCCCGCCGCGGAGCCAGCGCCGGGTGCCGTTGATCTCCTGGCCGAACGGCGGCACGAGCACGAGCACCAGCAGGACCAGGGAGAGGACGAGCAGCGGGACGACCAGCCGCTCGAGCTTCCGATAATCCAGCATCATGGCGCCCCAGAGGCAGCCCATGCCCACCAGGGCCCAGAACAGCTGCTTCTTGAGGAAGAAGAGCGGATCGTGGAAGCGATCGGCCGCGATGATCGCGCTGGCCGAGTACACCATCACCACGCCGACCGAGACGAGCGCCACGACGACGCCGAAAAGCCAGAGATCGGGGGTCAGCTTGCGCGGCATCAACCAAGACTGGGGGGGAGCGAGCGCCGCTCCTCCCCCAGCCCCCCCCACCGCTTCGGATTCATCGGCCGAGCCTCAGGACGGCGGCCTTGAACACGTCGCCGCGGTGTTCGAAGTTCTGGAACATGTCGAAGGACGCGCAGGCGGGCGACAGGAGCACGACGTCGCCCACACGCGCGGCTTCGCGGGCGCGCCGCACCGCCTCCTCCATGGACTCGGCATCCGCCACCGGGATCCCCGCGGCCGCGAGGGGGGCGCGGAGCTTGTCGCGGTCCACGCCGATGAGAATCGCCCGCCGCACCCGCCCACGCGCGGCGTGAGCCAGCGGAGCGAAGTCCTGGCCTTTGCCCTTGCCGCCGGCGATGAGGATCACGGGCTCGGTGAAGCTCTCGAGCGCCTTGATGGTCGAGGCGACGTTGGTGCCCTTGGAGTCGTTGTAGTAGACGACGCCCCCGTCGTCGTGGACGCGCTCGATGCGGTGGGCGACCCCGCGGAAGGCGGCGATTCCCCGGCGGATGGCCTCGGGCGCCATCCCGGTCCAGAGCACGCACGCGGCGGCGGCCAGGACGTTCTCCACGTTGTGCTGGCCGCGCAGCGTGATGTCGCTCACGGGACAGATCGGCTCGACGTGCCCGTTGAGCTTGGCGACGATCCAGCCGTCGCGCAGGAAGACGCCGTGGGCGAGCGGCTGCAGTCGGCTGAACCAGAGCACCCGCCCCGGCGCTCGGGACGCGAGCGCGGCCGTCGCCGGGTCGTCGCGGTTGAGCACCGCGCAGTCGGCATCGGTCTGGTTAGCAAAGATCCGCGCCTTGGCCTCCACGTATCGCTCGAAGCTGCCGTGGCGGTCGAGATGGTCGGGCGTGAGATTCAGCAGCGCGGCCACCCGCGGCCGGAACCGCTCCGTCGCCTCGAGCTGGAAGCTCGAGGTCTCGGCGACGACGAGCCCGTCGGCCGGGAAATCCGCCGCGCGCTCCGACAGCGGTGTGCCGATATTGCCGCCGACGAGTACTGGACGCACCTGGCCGGCCAGCAGCTCCCCGGTCAGCGCCGTCGTCGTGGTCTTGCCGTTGGTGCCCGTGATCGCGATGAGATCGGCCTCCATCACGCGCCAGGCCAGCTCCAGCTCGCCGATGACCGGCACCCCGCGGGCGCGCACGGCGCGAAGGGCCGGGATGTCCAGCGGCACGCCCGGGCTCACCACGACCAGCTCGGCGCCCTCGAAGGCGCGGTCAGGATGGCCGCCCGTCCAGACTGCGCAGCCGAGCGCCTCCAGCCCGCGGGCGTCGGCGGCGAGCGCCTCACCGGCGCCGGCGTCGGAGGCCAGCACGCGGCCGCCCAGCCGCCGGATCAGACGGGCCGCGGCGATGCCGCTCTTGGCGAGCCCGACAACCGACACCGTCCGGGCCGCCAGCCAGCGCTGGTAGCTCTTCCCCCGCTCGGTTGTGCCGCTCATCGCGTGCGCTTCATCCTCCACCCAGTACGCCACGGTCGTCTCCATCGCGCCTCACCCTAGCGGAGCTTGAGGGTCGTGAGCGCCAGGAGCGCCAGAAGGAACGACACGATCCAGAACCGGACGATGATCTTGGGCTCGGACCATCCCTTCTTCTCGAAGTGGTGGTGGAGCGGTGCCATGAGGAAGACGCGCTGCCCGGTCATCTTGAACGAGCCGACCTGGATGATCACCGAGGCGGCCTCCACCACATAGATGCCGCCGATGAGCGGCAAGAGCAGCTCCGACTTGGTCAGGACCGCCAGCGTCCCGATGGCGCCACCGAGAGCGAGCGAGCCCACGTCGCCCATGAACACCTGGGCCGGATAGGCGTTGAACCAGAGAAAGCCCAGCGCCGCGCCGACCAGCGCGCCGCAGAAGATCGTCAGCTCGCCCGTGCCCTTGACGTTGAGGATCCGGAGGTACTCGGCCGCCTTGAAGTTGCCCGTCAGATAGGCGATGACAGCGAACGCCCCGCCCGTCGTCACGATGGGCCCGATGGCCAGCCCGTCCAGCCCGTCCGTGAGGTTGACCGCGTTGGACGCCCCGACGATCACCAGCAGCGCGAACGGGATCCAGATCCAGCCCAACTTGAGCAGCCAGCCTTTGAAGAACGGGATCGCCAGCTCGGTCGTGAAGCCCTCCGGAGGCCACACGAACAGCCACGCCAGCAACGCGCCGATCAGGAGGATCTGGGCGCCGAATTTCGATTTGGCGGAGATCCCCTTGCGCGTTCGCAGCTTGGTGTAGTCGTCCTGGAAGCCGATGAGCCCGAGCCCTGCGGTCGTCAGGATCAACACCCAGACGTAGCGGTTGTGCAGGTTGGTCCACAGCAGCGTGGAGACCAGGAGCGCACCGAGGATGCCGATCCCACCCATCGTGGGCGTCCCGGCCTTGGAGCGATGCCGGTCCGGCGTATCCTCGCGGATCGTGTCGCGTCCAGCCTGAAGACGTCGCAGCCGCTCGATCAGCCACGGGCCCACGACGAAGATGATCACCAGCGCCGTCACCGTCGCCATCGCCGTCCGGAAGGTGATGTACCGGAAGACGTTGAACACGGTGTGGTACTTGGCCAGCGGGACGAGGAGATCGTAGAGCATCAGCCATCCTCCCCTCCGAAGCGCGCGACGAGCGCGTCCACCACGCGCTCCATGCGCATCCCGCGGGATCCCTTGACCAGCAGCGCATCGCCGGGGGCGAGCCGCTTCAGCAGCAGCGCCACCGCGTCCTCGAACGTCGCGGCGTGGTGGCTCTCCGCGAGCCCGGCGGCGCGCGCGGCCTCCACGGCCGACAGCATGCGGCGCCCGAGGCCCACGAACTCGGCGGCGCCGGAGGCGGCGACGGCGCGCCCCGCCTCGCGGTGCGCCGTCTCGCTGATGTCCCCCAGCTCGAGCATGTCACCCAGCACCACGATCCGTCGCCGGCAATCGGCGGCCCCGAGAAGCGTCTCCAGCGCGGCTCGCACCGAGACGGGATTGGCGTTGTAGGTGTCGTCGAGGATCCGCACGCTGCCGGCCCGCCGCCACACGCAGCGGCCTTTCACCGGCCGCGCGGCGGCGAGGCCGCGGACGATGACCTCGAGGGGAAGGCCGAGGGCCCGACCGACCCCAGCCGCGATCAGAGCATTGATCACGTTATGGCGGCCGGCGAAGCGCAAGGTCACCGTGCGACGTTCATCGCCGGCCTCGAGCGTGAACCGCACGCCCTCGGTCGTCTCTTCGGCGGGGCCGACGGCCCGGATGTCGGCGGGCCGCTGGCGGCCGACGAGCAGCACCCGCGCGCGGCTCACCCCGGCCATGGCCGCCACCCGCGGATCGTCGGCGTTGAGGACCACCGCACCCTCCGGCGGGATCGCGCGGACCAGCGCGCTTTTCTCCGCGGCCACGCCGTCCAGTGACCCGAAGAACTCGGTGTGGGCGGTGGCGACCATGGTGACCGCTCCTACCGTGGGCCGGCTGATCGCCGCCAGCGCGGCGATCTCCCCAGGCGTGTTGGCGCCCAACTCGAGGGCGACGGCGCGGTGCTCCGCCGTCAGCCTGAGCAGGGTGAGCGGCAGTCCCCACTGGTTGTTGAAGCTCGACTCCGGCTTGAGCACCGGGCCGAGGGCGCCGAGGACGGCGGCCATCATCTCCTTGCTGGTCGTCTTGCCGTTGGAGCCCGTGACGGCCGCGACGGGGAGCGTGAAGCGCGCCCGGTGATAGGACGCGAGGCGGCCGAGGGCGCGCGTGGTGTCATCCACCAGCACGGTGGGCACCGAGGGCGGCAGGTCGTCGGGCAGACTGTGGACGATCAGGCAGGCGGCGCCGCGGGCGGCGGCATCCCGCAGGTACGCGTGGCCGTCGAGGTGGTGACCGCGGATGGCGAAGAACGCCTCACCGATACCGAGCGTGCGACTGTCGATGCTCACGCCGGACACCGGCACGCCCAGATCGCCGCCGACCAGGGCGCCCTGGGTGCCGCGGACCACGTCCTCGACGGTGAATGCCGGCATCGTTCTCCCTACGGCCGTCGCTCCGCCAGGACTTCTCGGGCGATGGCCCGGTCGTCGAAGGGAAGCACCTCGGAGCCGACAATCTGGTAGGTCTCGTGCCCCTTCCCGGCGAGCACGATCACGTCGCCGGGGCGGGCCCACTCGAGGGCGCTGCGGATCGCGGCCTTCCTGTCCGGCATCGTAACATGCCGGTCGAGCGCCTCCCGGGGGATGCCCGTGACGATCTCGGCGATGATGGCGTCCGGCTGCTCGCTGCGCGGATTGTCCGACGTCACCCACGCGCGATCGGCGAGCCGGGTCGCGATCCCGCCCATCAGCGGCCGCTTGCCGCGGTCGCGGTCGCCGCCGCAGCCGAACACGACGCCAAGCCGCCCGCCCGGCGCGACCAGCTTTCGCGCGGTGCCGAGCGTCCGCTCCAGCGCGTCAGGGGTGTGCGCGTAATCCACCACCACGAGGAACGGCTGCCCGGCCTCGACCCGCTCGAAGCGTCCCGCCACCGTGCTGACGCCCGAGAGCGCCCGGCCGATCATTTCGGGATCCATCGCGAGGGCCACCCCGACACCGATCGCGCCGAGGAGGTTCATCACGTTGTGCTCGCCCACGAGTGGAGACGACACCCGCACCACCCCGCGCGGCGTCTCGGCCTCCAGCGCGATGCCGCCGAGCCCGGACGAGAAGCTCCGGGGTCTCACCTGGGCCGCGGCACCCATTCCAAAGGTGATGACGGCCACGGCGCCGCCCACGGCCTCGGCCATGAGCGGCCCGACCGGATCGTCGCCGTTGACGACCGCCGCGCGCCGCGGCTTCCGGCTCGCTCGAAGCAGTCGGAACAGCCGCGCCTTGGCCTTGCGGTACTCCTCCAGCGTCCCGTGGAAGTCCAGATGGTCCTGGGTCAGGTTGGTGAAGACGGCGGCGTCGAACTCGATGCCGTCCACCCGGTGGAGGGCCAAGGCGTGAGAGGAGACCTCCATCGCCACGGCCGCCACGCCCTGGGCCACCATGCGCGCCAGCAGCGACTGCAGTTCCACGGCCTCCGGCGTCGTCTGCCCCGCGGGGAGAGTCTCCGTCCCGATCCGGTACTGGATGGTCCCCACGACCCCGGTCTTCGCCCCGGCAGCCCGCAGCAAGGCCTCGACCAGGTAGGAGGTCGTGGTCTTCCCATTGGTGCCGGTGATGCCGATCACGGCGAGGGCCCGGGAGGGATGGCCGTAGTAGGCGTCGGCGAGCCGTCCCAGGGCCTCCCGTGAGGAGGGCACGCGGATCCGGCCGGTGAGGGTTCCCGCCAGCGGGTCGGCCCCCTCGAAGACGACGGCGGCGGCGCCACGGTCCAGGGCGTCGGTGATGAAGCGGCGGCCGTCCTGCTTGAGCCCGGGCACCGCGACGAAGAGCTCGCCCGGGCCGACCTTCCGCGAGTCGTAAGCCACCCCGCCGACGGCATCCGGCAGCACCCCCAGCACCGTCTTGTCCGTCAGGGCTTCGAGAAGAGTGGACATGGGGACCGGGGATCCCGTCATGGGCCCGCGGCGGGCTTCGCGGGTGTCGGGGCGAGGGTGAGACGGCAGACGGTGCCCGACGCGAGCGGAGCGCCCGCCGCCGGCGACTGGGCCACCACGATCCCGCGGCCCGCGACTTCGAGCTGGACGTCCAGGGGCGCGAGCGCCGCCAGCGCCTGGCGCAGCGACAGCCCCTGCACTCGCGGCATGAGGCTTGGGCCGTCCCCGGGTTCGCCGAAGCTCGCCGGCCACACCTCGGCCACCGCCAGCGCCGTCGTCATTCGAGCGGGCGCCCCCGACGGCGGCACGACCGCCTCGCCCCTGACGATGTGCACGGGCGCGCTATCGCGCGGGGGCACGTTGAGGGAGCGGAGGGCTTCGCGACCGATGGCCGCGAAGATCGGCGCCGCGGCCTCGCTGCCCCACTTCTCGTTCTTCGGCTCGTCCAGCATCACCAGCATCACCAGCCGGGGGTCGTCGGCGGGCACGAAGCCGACGAAGGAGAGCACGCCGGGGGCATGCGAATACCGACGTGTGGCCGGATCGAGCTTCTGGGCCGTGCCGGTCTTGCCGGCGACTTCGTAGCCCGGGATGGCCGCGGCATGGCCGGTGCCGTCGCGCACCACGGCGGTCATCAGCTCGGTGAGCGTCCGCGCCGTCTCGGGCGAGATCACCTGGCGGAGGACCTTGGGCTCGAAGGCCCGTACTTCGCGTCCCTGGACATCGAGCGCCGCCCGGATGATCTGTGGCTGCATGAGGCGGCCGCCGTTGGCCACCGCCCCGACGGCGGCGACCATCTGCAGCGCCGTCACCGAGATCTCCTGTCCGATGGACATCGTGGCCAGGGAGAGTCCCGACCACCGGGCGGGCGGGCGCAGCTGCCCACGGCTCTCTCCCGGCAGGCCGACGCCGGTCGGGGCGCCGAAGCCGAAGCCGGTGATGTACTTGTAGTAGCGCTCGCGGCCCAGCGAGAGACCCACCTTGATCGACCCCACGTTGGACGAGTTCTGGAGCACCTCGGCGAAGGTCAGCCAGCCGTACTTCTTCCAGTCGTGGATCGTGGCGTTGGCCACGGTGATGGCCCCGTTCTCGCCGAAGATGCGGTCGGTGGGCCGGACCACCCCTTCCTCGAGCGCCGCGGCCGCCATGATCACCTTGAAGGTCGAGCCCGGCTCGAAGGGGTCGCTCACCGCGCGGTCGCGCCGGTCGTCGTCCGAGGCCGCCGCGAAGCTGTTCGGATTGAACGTGGGACGGATCGCGAGCGCCAAAATTTCACCCGTGCGCGGATCCATCGCCACGGCCATCGCCGCCTTGGCGCGCGTGCGCCGCCATGCCACGTCGATCTCCTTCTCGGCCAGGTACTGGAGCGTCGCGTCGAGGGTCAGCATCACGCCCTGTCCCGGAGTGGAGGGCTTGAGCACCTTGGGCGCGCCGGTCACCTCGCGGCCGAGCGCGTCGCGCTCGACGAGCGCCTTGCCCTCGGAACCGGCCAGGTAGCCGTCCCAGGCCTGCTCGATCCCTGCAAGACCCCTGCCGTCGATGCCCTCGAAGCCGATGACCTGGGCGGCCAGCTCCCGGTTCGGATACAGCCGCAGGCTCTCGTCCACGAAGCCGAGGGACGGCTCCTTGAGGTCCCGGACGGCCTGCGAGACATCGGGTGGAAGCCGCCGCTTGACCCAGATGAAGGGACGGGAGGCGTCCAGCCGGCCTGCGAGCTCGTGGACGGGATCCCCCAGAACGGGTGCCAGTCGCCGCGCGAGTCGCTCGGGGTCGTCCAGGCGGCCCGTCAGCGCGTACACCGACTCCGCCCTGGAGGAGACTGCGAGGACCTGGCCCGTGCGGTCGAGGATGGGCCCGCGCTTGGGTCGCAAGGGGATGGTCTTGGCGTGTTGGCGCTCGGCCAGCCGGGCGTACTCCTCGTGCTTAACGACCTGCAGATAGCTGAGCCGGCCCAGCAGCCCGAGGAGTGCGCAGGCGACGAACGCCGCCAGGATCAGCGTCCGGCTCCTCAGGCCCGCCGTCCGGGAGTCGATCATGGTGGAGTCGTGGTCTCGGCGTGATTCACGCTAGCGGATTCTTCCGTCGGGAAGCCTGGGGCGTTCGACCAGGGCCGTGCGCGGGGCGGCGGCGCTCAGCCCGCCGCCCGGCACGAACTCGCGCGCCAGCCTGACCTGGTTGCGGCCGGGGGGCAGCATCCCGAGCTCCGCACGCGCCTTGCCGTCGATGCGCGACAGCGACTTGAGCGTCGCCAGCTCCACGCGCAGCCGGCGGTTGGCCTCTTCGAGCTCCACCTTGCTCACGCGCAGGGCATCCAGACGGTAGGACAAGCGCACCTGCTGGACGCGGAGCGCGACCATGCCCAGGACCAAGCTGACAAGGAAGCCGGCGCAAAGCAGCGCGGCCGCCATGGACCGCAGCCGGCGGCGATCGCTCTCGCGGTGGAATCGGGCGGCGGTCTGATCGCGGAACTCGGAGCGGAAACCGCGGCGCGGGCTCATGCCGCCTCCAGCCGCTCGAGGACGCGGAGCCTGGCGCTGCGGGCCCGCGGATTGCCGTGCGTCTCTTCGACCCCCGGCCGGAGCGGTGAAGGCTCCAGCTCGGCGAAGCCAGAGGCGCCGAGGCTGCGGAAGGCGCGCTTGACGATGCGGTCCTCGCCGGAATGGAAGGCGATCACCCCGAGGCGCCCGCCGCGCGCCAGCAGGCCGACCGCCTGGGGCAGGACCTCGGCGAGGGCGCCAGCCTCGTCATTGACGGCCATTCGGAGCGCCTGGAACGTGCGGGTGGCGACATGGATGCGCCGGGGCCACGCGGCCCGCGGCACCGCCTGCTTGACGGCGGCCACCAGATCGCCGGTGCGCGCCAACGGCGAGCGCGTGCGGATCTCGACGAGGCGGCGGGCGATTCGCCGCGCGTGCCGCTCCTCGCCGTACTGGGCGAGGATGCGGGCCAGCTCGTCCTGGCCCGCCCGGTCGAGCAGCTCGGCGGCCGTCATGCCCTGGGTCGGATCGAAGCGCATGTCGAGGGGCTCGTCGCCCTGGAAGGAGAAGCCCCGGCCGCTTTCGTCCAGCTGATACGAGGAGAGCCCAAGGTCGAGCAGGACGGCCTGCGCCTCGGTGATGCCGACGGCCGCGGCGTGGGCGCGGAGGTCGCGGAAGCTCCCGTGACGGAGCGTCACCCGGCCGCCGAAGCGCGCCAGGCGCCGGCCGGCGCGGCCGAGCGCCTCGGGATCGCGGTCGATCCCCAGCAGCCGTGTCGCCTCGTCCCCTGCCTCCAGCAGCCGCTCAGCGTGTCCGGCCATTCCGATCGTCCCGTCCACCACCCAGCCCCCGCGTCGGGGGCGCAAGAGGAAGGTCACTTCGTCCACGAGCACCGGGAGGTGCGCCGGCGCCTCCCGAGCCCTCACGCTACACGCCCAGCTCGCCCAGCTTGCGCCGCAGCTCGTCCAGCGGCGTGATGGTCTCCCGCTCGAAGTGCGCGTAGCGCTCTGCGTCCCAGACTTCGAACGTCTCCATCATGCCGATGATCACCACGTCCCGCTTCAGCCCGGCGCGCTCGCGGTAGTCCTGCGGCACCTGGATGCGTCCGTTCCGGTCGAGCTCCACGTCGAGCCCGCGGGAGATGTAGCTGTAGAGGAACTCGCGCCGCAGCGGGTTCTGCGACGGCAGCGTCTTCACGCGCGCCTCGAGATTCTTGAACTCGCTGAGGGGATGCACGTCGAGGGCATTGGCGGTGGGCACCACGACGAGCTGCTCGTCCTGGCTCTCCTGGAGCGCGTCCCGGAACTTGGCCGGGACACTGACTCGCCCTTTGGGGTCGATCGTGTGCCTGAAATGCCCCCGAAACACATGTCCTCTCGGAGGGGACAGTTTCCCCCTCGGCCGGTATTTGGCACCACTTCATGGGAATTCATCCCACTTAGCGCGCTATCCTAGTTTGGCCGGCAAGGGGTGTCAAGGAAAAACTCTAGGATTTTTAAGAGAAATCTGACTCCCCCACAGGGCGACCGGTGGGGCCTGGTCCGGCCAACCCTACCTCAGGTTGATAAGGCGGGCTCGACGACGGGGAGACCCCCGTCACGTTCCGACCAGGGTGAAAGGAAGGGTGGAGCCCTACCGGGCCGGGCGGTAGTGCTGCATGGCCTCCGGCATCCAACCCTGGATCTGCTGGATGCGCGTGGCTTCGGAGGGATGGGTGGAGAGAAACTCCGGGGGCTTGCCACCGGCTTTGGCGCGATCGGCCATCCGGCGCCAGAGATCCACGGCCGCGTGCGGGTCATAGCCGGCCTTGGACATCAGGATCAGCCCCAGGCGATCGGCCTCGGATTCCTGCCTGCGGCTCCACGGCAGCAGCAGGCCGACGGCCGCCCCGGCACCCAGCAAGGAGCCCACCTGTTGCACGGTGCTCGGATTGCCGCCGGAGAGGGCCGCCATCGTGGCCTCCAGCCCCACGTTGACCAGCAGCTGCTGGCTGACGCGCTCGCCCCCGTGGCGGGCGATGACATGGCCGATCTCGTGCCCCAGCACCACGGCGAGCCCCGTCTCATCGCGGGTGACCGGCAGGATGCCGGTGTAGACGGCCACCTTGCCGCCCGGCAGGGCGAAAGCATTGACTTGCGTGTCGTCCTGGATCACGCGGTACTCCCATCGGTACTCGGGATGACCGGTGACCGCCGCGATCCGGCTGCCGACCCGCGTGACCATCTGATTGATTGCCGGATCACCCGACGGCCGGGCCTTCCCGACGATCTGCTGGAAGGCCTCGACCCCCATCTGGTCTTCCTGCGCGGGCGACAGCAGCTGCAGCTGGGTCCGGCCTGTGTAGGGCACGGTCTCGCACGCCGCTGTCAGCAGCGAGATAACGGCGACGAGGCTGATGAGCCGACGGCATGTCCGTACGCGCATGATGGAATCTTAGCAGATCAGTCGAGGACGTTCCGCAGTGTGACGTGACTCTCGGCGACGATCCCGGGGCCGCTGAACGCGACCTCGAGCTGGATCCGGATCGCGGCGACCCGGGCCGGGTCGCTCGTCACGGTCCCGGCGCGATCGTAGTAGGTCAGCGCGAGCCGGCGCACGCCTTCGGCGATCGGCTGCGCTCCGCCGCCGGCATCGCGCCGCAGTACGGTCTCGCCGGGGCGGACCAGGAAGGTCACGCGCTCGTGGGTGGGATCGATGGTCCCGTTGCCGTTGAGGTCCCGCTGGAAGGCCACGCGCTCGGGCTCGGCGATCGTGACGGCCGGGATGCCGGCTGCCGTGGGATCGTAGCCCGCCTCCCGCAGCTCCTTGACCATGCGCTCGAGGGCCACGCGGGCCGACTGCTGCGCCTCGATTCGGGCCGTGCCGAGCCCGTAGGCGGTGAAGCCAGCCTGGAGCAAGGTCCAGAGGCCGGCCAGCACGCAGCCCAGCACCGCCGTCACCACCAGGAGCTCGGTGAGCGAAAACCCCCGCTCCTGCCGCCATGCGCCCATGGCGCCGAGCATCGGCGGCCCCGCGCGCGCCGACAATGTCCAATCTTCGAGTCACGCCGAGAGGAGACGCGTATCCGTCAGGCGTCGGCACGCTCGGCGTCCGGCGCGAAGTCGCTCGCCGTGGGCGGGCGGAAGATCAGGTCGAAGGCGAGCCAGACGGTCTTGGAGAACGGGTAGCACACGATGGGCGCGGCGATCATGACGGCTGCCCCGCCCCAGAGCATCGCGTTCCAGGGCGGCTGGGGCCAGGTCAGCCAGACCACGCCGAGCAGCCCGACGGCGAAGATCGTCTCCGCCGCGATCATGTTGAACATGATCGCCCCGAGGAAGTAGTCGGACTCCCCACGGTCGAGGCGGAAGCCGCAGGCCGGGCACCGCCGTCTCACCACGAGCCATCGCGAGGTCGCCCGACCGCGCCCGCAGTGCGGGCAGCGGAGCCGCAGGGCACGGGCCAGGTAGCGGACGGCGCGCACAGAGAGCGCCCGCGCGCGTCAGCGCCGCGACGGGTCGCCGGGCCCCTCAGTCGAGGATCGGCTTGGGCGGGGTGGTCGAGTAGTCGTAGAAGCCCCGCCCCGTCTTGCGACCGAGATCGCCGCGCTTGACACGCTTCTCGAGCTCGCGCGGCGGCTTGTCTTTCTCGTCCTTGGTGATGTTGTAGGTCTCGAGCCGTGCATTGTAGCCGATGTCGAGCCCCGAGAGATCGCCCAGCCGGAAGGGCCCCAGGGGATGGTTGAGCCCCAGCTCCACCGCCTTGTCGATGTCGGCGAAGGAGGCGACGCCCTGCTCGAGGCAGTAGTAGGCCTCGGCCACCAGCGCGCGCAGGATCCGGTTGACGAGGAAACCGGGCAGCTCTTTCCGAAGGATGACGGGCTCGCGGCCGGTGCGGCGGACGAACTCCGCGGCGGTCTGGATCGTGTCCTCGCTGGTCCACTGCCCCTTGACCACCTCCACCAGCTTCATCACCAGCGGCGGGTAGAAGTAGTGCATGTTCACGCACTTCTCGGGACGCTTCGTGGCCGGCGCGATGAGCGAGTTCCCCATGGTGGACGAGTTGGTGGCGAGGATGGCGTGAGGCGGGCAGAAGCGGTCGAGCGCGGCAAAGCACTCCTTCTTGGGCTCGAGCCGCTCGACGATGGCCTCGATGACGAGGTCGGCGTCCCGCGCGGCCTTGCCGAGGTCGGGCTCCAGCCGCACGCGGCCGATGGCCGCCTCCATCTGGTCCTTGGTCATCTGCCCCTTCTGCACGCGCCGCTCGAGCTGCTGGCGGTTCAGCGCCATCCCCTTCTGGAGCAGGTCCATGCTGAGATCGTTGAGCGTGACCGCGTAGCCGTGCAGGGCCGACTGCATCGCGATCTGGGCGCCCATCTGTCCGGCGCCGACGACCAGCAGCCGCTTGACGTCGTCGATAGTCATGAGCGTGCGACCTCCGGCGGTGTGAGGTGGGACCACGGTTGGATCTTCTCGAAGGCGGCCGCCGCGCGCAGGACGGTGGCGTCCTCGAAGCGCCGGCCGACGATGTGCAGGCCGATGGGCAGCCCGTCCGGCGTGAAGCCGCAGGGCACCGAGGCGGCGGGCTGTCCGGTGAGATTGAACGGGGGCGTGTAGGGCACCCAGCCGTAGCGGCGCACGGGCCGGCCGGCGATCTCGGGCGGATTGTCGAGCCCGATCGTGAACGGCGCGCAGCCGATCGTCGGGGTGAGCAGCAGGTCGTAGGCCTCGAAGAGGCGCCGGGGATGCTCGTTCCACGCCAGGCGGTCGAACCAGGCCTGGACGTAGCGCGTGGGCCCCCACTGCCGCGCCTCGTCGATGATCGCCGCCAGCCCGGGATCGATGTCCTGCCGCCGCTCGCTCAGGTAGGGCTCGAGCCGCGCCGCGAGGCCGCCGCAGAAGATCGCCTCCCAGGCCTCGAGCGGCGACGGCCACCCCGGCTTGACCTCCTCGACCCGGCAGCCCGCCTCACGGAAGCGCCGCGCGGCCTTCTCGCACACCGCCTTGACCTCGGGGTCCACGGCTTCCTCGTAGCCGAGATCGGCGGACCACGCCACGCGCAGCCCCTTGATGCCCTTCCTCAGCGCTGCCACATAATCCACGGGCTGCGCGGGAAGCGAGTGGGGGTCCCGCTCGTCCGGGCCGGCGCAGACGGCGAGCATCAGCGCGGCGTCCTTCACCGTGCGAGTCATGGGGCCGACATGGGAGAGACTCCAGGCGGCGCTGAACGGGTAGACGGGGATGCGGCCGAACGAGGGCTTGAGACCGAAGATGCCCGTGCACGACGCCGGAATCCGGATCGAGCCGCCCCCATCGGTCCCGATGGCCAGGGGACCCAGTCCAGCCGCTACCGCCGCGCTGGCGCCGCCGCTCGAGCCGCCCGGCGTCCGGTCGAGCTTCCACGGATTGCGGGTGGGACCGAAGAGCAGGTTATGCGTGGCGCCGATCCAGCCGAGCATGGGGGTGTTGGTCTTGCCCAGCTGAATGGCCCCCGCGGCCTTGAGGCGCGCCACCATGGGGGCGTCCTCGGTCGGCACGTTGTCGGCGTAGAGCCGGGTGCCGAACGTGGTCCGGATCCCCTTCGTAGCCACCAGATCCTTCGTCGAGAACGGCACACCGTGAAGGGGGCCGAGCCGCGCGCCCCGCTTCATGGCGGCGCGCTCGGCGGCCCGCGCCTCCCGCATCGCCGGCTCGACCGTGAGCGTCACGAAGGCGTTGAGCGCGGGATTCACGCGCTCGATCCGCGCCAGGACGGCGCGCATGACTTCGACCGGGGAGAGCGTCTTTTTTCTGATCGCCGCCGCCATCTCGGCGGCCGGCATCCAGCAGAGGTCATCCGTGGCCATGACAGGTCTCCTTGTCGGTGGTCCCACTTCGCGTGGCCGCGCGCGACCGCGCGCAGCGCCACCAGCCTGTCCCGGCATCCGCCGTCAGGCGCCGCGCAGCCGGGGGTCCAACGTATCCCTGAGGGCGTCGCCGAGCAAGTTGGAGCCGAAGACGGCCAGGCTGATGGCAAGCCCCGGGAAGATCACCAGGTGCGGCGCCTTCTGCGCATACTCGGCCGCCGACACCGACAGCATCCGCCCCCAGGAAGGATAGGGCTCGGGCACGCCCAGGCCCAGGAAGGACAGCGCCGCCTCGACGAGAATCGCGCTGCCGAGCTGGGCGGTGCAGAGGACGATGAACGGGCCGATCGTGTTGGGCAGGATATGCCGGAAGGCGATGCGCAGATGCTTGAGACCCAGCGCCCGGGCGGCCTCCACGTACTGGAGCTCGCGGATGGCGAGGACGCTCGAGCGGATCACCCGCGCCGCGCGGGGAACGATCGGAATCGAGATGGCGATGACCACGTTGTGGATCGAGGGGCCCAGCGCCGCGGACATGACCAGGGCCAGCACCAGCAGCGGCAGCCCCTGGAGGATGTCCATGATGCGCTGGGCGACGAGATCGGTCTTGCCCCCCACATAACCGGAGAGGAGCCCGATGATGCCGCCCAGCACCGAGCCCAGGAGGGTCGAGGCGACGCCGACGATGAGCGAGACGCGGGCGCCGTGGACGATGCGCGAGTAGATGTCGCGTCCCAGGTGGTCGGTGCCGAGCCAGTGCTCGTGGCCCGGCGGCGCCAGCGTCTGGCCGGCCTCGGTCGCGATGGGGTCATTGGTCTGCAGCTGGTTCGCGAAGGCGGCCGTGAGGACGATCACCAGCATCACCAGGCCGCCCGCCGCGCCGAGCGGCTTCTTTCGGCAGAAGCGGGCGATCACGGTCGCGGCTCCTGCCCGGCTCGGCAGCCGCGCCGCCGCGGTCGCGTGGACCGTGGCACTCGCCGGCTCAATCGCCATAGCGGACCCGCGGGTCGAGGAAGCCGTAGAGGAGATCCACGGCGAGATTGGACAGGATGACAATGGTGGCGATGAACATGACCAGGTTCTGGACGATCGGATAGTCGCGCGCCAGGATGGCCTCGACCAGGTAATTGGCCACCCCGGGCAGATTGAACACCCGCTCGGTGACGATCAGTCCGCCGATCAGGAACGCGAACTCGATGCCGATCACGGTGATGACGGGGAGCATGGCGTTCTTGAGCGCGTGGTTCCAGATCACGATCCGGCCGACCTGGCCCTTGGCCCACGCGGTGCGGATGTAGTCCTCACGCAGCACCTCGAGAAGCGCCGAGCGGGTGAAGCGCGTGATGAGCGCGGAGGACCGGTAGCCGACCGCGAGCGCGGGCAGCGCGAACTGCAGCGCGTGCATGCGGAAGTTCTCGGTGGGCGACACGTAGGTGATCGGCGGAATCCAGCCGAGCCAGGCGACCATGCCGAGGATGATCACCATGCCGAGCCAGAAGGACGGCATGCTGAGCCCCGCCAGGCTCACGACGCGGAGCACGTAGTCGAGGGTCGTGTCCTGGCGCACGGCGCTGATCACGCCGGTCGGGACGCCCAGGAGGACGGCGACGATCGTGGCCAGCACCGCCAGCTCCAGGGTGACCGGGATCTTGGGCCGGATGACCTCCCACGCGGGCGAGCCGTAATTGTACGACTTGCCCAGATCGCCCCTGAGGAGCTGGCCCATCCACTCCGCGTACTGGGCGGTGTAGGGCTTGTCGATGCCGAGCTCCTTCATGATGGCCACGCGCTCCTCGGGACGCACATAGCCGCCGGTGGAGAAGAGGATGTCGACGATGTCGCCCGGGGCGAAGCGGAGCAGCGCGAAGATCACGATGGACATGCCGAGGAGGGTGACGGCGCCGATGCCCAGCCGCTTGACGAGATAGGTCTTCACTCGCGGTCTCCCGAAACACCGGTGGGGGAGGCGCGCGCCTCCCCCACCCGCGTCCGCGTCACATCGGGACGCCTACTTGTCGCGCCAGACGTCCTGCATCCGGCCGAAGTTGTAGATGTTGTGGTGCGGAACCAGCCCGTGGACGTACGGCCAGTGGGTGAAGTAGTCGAGCCGCCAGTCCAGCATGGGACGGGAGGCCTCGTCCTCGATCTTCTTCTGAATGACGGCCACCATCTCGAGCCGCTTCTTCGGATCCAGCTCCTGCGACTGGCGGTCGACCATCTTCATCAGCTCCTCGCTGCAGAAGTGGCTGTAGTTGCGCGGCGAGCCGCAGGCGTAATTCTCGTAGAAGTTGCCGTCCGGATCGTCCACGCCCAGGCCCGTGAGGTTGGCCCCGATCTGGTACTCCCCGCGCGTGGCCGTCGCGTGCCACTGGGCCGTCTCGATCTGCTTGAGCGAGGCCTCGATCCCAACCTGCTTGAGCTCGTTGATCACGAAGGAGGCCATGTCCACGTAGATGGCGATGGCGCGGGTGGACATCTCCACCTTCAGCGGGTTCTGCGGGGTGACCCCCACCTCGGCCAGGAGCTTCCGCGCCCTGGCCTTCATGTCCTCGGGCTTGCCGTAGCCGGGGAGCGCCGCCAAGTCCTTACCCATGAGACCCCACACCCCGTAGGGCCTGGGCGCCATGGCCGCACCCGGCACCGCCCCGCCCTGGTGGACGGCCTGGATCAAGGCCCGCCGGTCGATGGCGTAGCTCACGGCGAGGCGCACCTTGGGATTGTCGAAGGGCGCCTTCTTGGTGTTCAGGATGATGTTGTCGTTGACCATCTGGCCCACGGGCGTCACCACGAGCTGGGGCACGGCCTTCTTGAGCTGCTCGGCCGAGGTCTTGCTGCCCTCCCCAGGAAAGGAGACATCGAGCTGGCCGGCCTGGATGGCCGCGACCCGGGTGCCGCGCTCCTTGATCACGATGTACTTGAGGCCGTCCAGGTACGGCCGGCCCTTGACGAAGTAGTCCGGGTTCTTCACGTACTCGACGAACTCCCCCTTCCGCCACTCCTTGAGCTTGAAGGGACCGGTGCCGATGCAGCCCGTGCGGTAGGTGGCCGGATTGACGTGGGCGGCATAGACGGGCGTGTAGCCGGACGCCAGCATGAGCAGGAGCGAGGGCTGGGGCCGCTTGAGGTGGAAGACGACGGTGTGCGGCTCGGGGGCCTCGACACGCTCGATGTTGGAATACCAGTCCTTCCGCGGGTTGATCCGGAGCTTGCCCTGGGCATCAGGCGCCTCGCGGAGCATGTCGAAGGTGAACTTGACGTCCTTCGAGGTGAAGGGCTTGCCGTCGTGCCACTTCACGTCCTTCCGGAGGAAGAAGACCAGGTTCCGGTAGTTGTCCTGCCAGGACCACTTCTCCGCAAGCTCCCCGATGATCGTCTCGGTGCTCTCGGTCGGCTTGGCGGGATCGAAGAGCACGAGATTGTTCAGGCACGGCATCGCGGGCCACACCGTCGAGATGGTGGAGGTCTCGTGGATCGCGAAGCCCTGGGACAGGTCTTCGCGCAACATGATGTTCAGCGAGCCGCCGGACTTCGGAGCCTGCGCCAACGCCGGCGCCATCGGCAGCACCAGCACGCATGCCAGTCCCACCGCGACGACTGCAAGGACGCGCGAACGCTTCATTGCTTGCTCCTCCCTCGGTCGTGCCGGCCCGCTCGGGCCGGTCGGGATCATGACCTCGTGGTGGGACAACCCGGGATCGCTCCGGAAAGATCCGATTGCGGGGCCGACTATACGCCAACTGCGGCGCTGAGGACAACCCTCTGCGGCTATCACTACGCGCTGCGTCAGGTCCGGCCAGGCCGCCTCCGGCTCGGCAGGAGGACGCGGGAGCCTCGGACGTCCCAGACCCCGAGCGCCGTGAGCCGCACCGAGGGCAGGAAGTCGGCGGCCATGAACAGCAGGGTGAAGATCGGGTCATGGAAGGCATATCCGCGGTCGCGCAGCAGCGCGTGGACCTCGCGCTCCCGCTCTGCGATCTCGATAAGCGGGCGCGGGGACATGAGGCCGCCGATGGGCAGCGGCAGCTCGAAGACCACGCGGTCGCCGTCCACGACCACCAGCCCTCCCTTGAGCCGCAGCAGCCGGTTGACCGCGCGGGCAACGGACTCTGGCCGCCGACCGAGCGCCAGGATCTCGTAGTCGGTGGTCGTGGTGGCCGCGAGCCCGTCGAGGTCGGGCGCGAACCCTGCCACCGCGCCGGGGGCGATCCAGGCGCCGCGCCGGTCGAGCAGCGCCGCGTGGAGATCGCCCGGCGCGAACGGGCGTTCCTCCAGCGCGGTGATCACCGCGCTCGTGAGCCTGATGACGGGCATCGGACCCCGCGGCAGGGCGAACTCATCCGGCGTCACGCTCCATCTGCGATCGAAGCGCGTGGCCTTCGCTGTGAAGATCCGGCTCCACGGCGGCTCTGGAACGGAAGCGACGAGCCGGCCCTCACGGGCGACGATGCGGCCGCCCGCGATGACGGCTGCCGGACGCGGGTCGGAGAGGTCCCGGAGGATCAGCACGTCGGCGTAGCGGCCCGGGGCGATGCCGCCCAGATCGGCGTCCTTGCCGTAATAGGTCGCCGGGTTGAGGGTCACCATGCGGTAGGCCTCGACGGGCGGGACGCCTTCGTTCATGGCGAGGCTGAGCAGGGCATCGACGAAGCCATGGTCGGCCACGAAGGCTGGGGTGCTGCCATCGGTCGTGAGCATCAATCGGCCGAAGGTACCCGACTTGACGAACGGCTCGAGCAGGCTCCGCAGGTCGGAGCGCAGGGAGGACTGACGCAGCATGAGGGCGATGCCGAGCCGGGCGCGCTCGAGCGCCTCCTGGGAGGTGATGGGCTCATGATCGGAGGTGAGCCCGGCCGCCGCCAGCGCGCTCAGCCGCTCGGCGCTGGCCCCGGCCGTGTGGCCCTCGATGCGCTTGGCCGCCGCGGGGGCCAGCGCCAGGCGCTCAAGCAGGGCAGGCCGGCCGGCCCAGACGTCGGGCCAGCGCGTGACCTCGCCGAGGGCGGCGACCCAGCGATTGGCGAGCATGCGGCGCAGTCCCGAGAGCGGAAAGCGGGCCACCTCCCCGCGCGAGCGGGACTGGGCGTGAGGACGGACCATCCAGTAGAACTTCAGCGGCCCGCGGGCCAAGGCGGAGACGGCGGCCTCGAAGCCCCGCCGGCCGGCCAGCTCGTAGACGGTCAGGTTGTCGCCGACGATCGTGGTCGTGCCGAGCGGCAGGACGTGGCGGGCGAGCGCCGCCGGCGTGGCCAGATTCCAGGGATGGGCGTGGGGCTCGATGTAGCCGGGGACGAGGGTGCAGCCTGCCGCCTCGATGATTTCGGTGCGGGACCCCACCATGTCGCCGCCGAGGCCGACATGGGCGATGCGCTCGCCCTTGATGGCGACGTTGGCCGGGTAGAGCTCACCCGTATAGACGTTGAGCAGGAGGCCACCGCGAACGTAGCGGTCCGCCTTCGCGTCACCCCTCGCCACCGCCGCCAGCGCCGCCCGCTCCCGCGCCCACATGGGCGCGATTATGGGCTCCCGCCGCCGGATGGCGCAACGCCGTTACGCGTCGGCAGCCGCGGCGCGGGAGCGGCGCCGGACCTCCCGGCGCGTGAGGGCCTCCTCCAGCGCGATCTCGCGGGCGCCGCCGCGGCGGCGCAGCTCGGGCTCCAGCAGAATGGGACGCTGCCGGATCAGCGCCGCGAGCCCCGCGCTGACCGCGCGCTCGGCATACAGCCGCTGGAGCGCGCGGCACATCAGGGGTCGGCCCCGGTTGTACCCGAACCGCCGCTTGTACTCGGCCGGCGTGCACCCGTGCCCACGCAGGTGCGTGTTCGTGAGCTGACGGAAGCTCCGCCCGCAGATCAGACACCGGATCCAATCTTCCTGAACCGCCTGCCGCGGGTCGGCGCAGAGCGCGGCCAAATCCGCGCGTGGAGTCGTGGCCGGAGCGCTGCTCCGCTCGGCGACCGCCGTGTGAACCTGCCCGGCCAGTCCCACCTCGTCACTTTGAGCGGTCATGGGCGTTCGCCTCCTTGGGTGCGCGCCGACGGCGCGCGCAGTGGACCGATTGGCTCTCGATTGGCGCATGGGGCATGCTCGGGGTCCGTGGACGGCACGACGCGGACCCGGCGCTGGAGGTGCAGGACGGTTCCGTCCCCGCACTCGACGACTGCGCTGATGTCGGTCGAGTGGTCGAGGCGAAGCGTCACGGTGACGTGAGGCGGAACCACGTCGGGAAGCAGCGCCACACGGGCGAGCAGGGGATCGCGGGGCCGGTCGGCGACAACATAGAGGTGGGCAATCGCCTTGGCGAGGACCAACGACCAGTTGACGCGGAGGGACAGAGACACCAGTCCCCCTTGCGGGACCGATTCCGGAGCCTCGAGGCTGATCAGGCCGGCGCTCTCATTGACGATCCGCCCCGGGAAGAGCCGACGGACCGCCCCGGGGGTCGGGCGCTCGCTCCGCCCCACCACTTCGCTGAGGTGCTGCATCGTCATAGGCATCGCCGAGCCCTCGCCGCCCGTTAGTCGGCCGCCAGCGAGGGGGCGACCCCGGCGACTGAGTTGGTGTCACCGGAGCCGGTCGCGGCGGGCGCGCGACTCTCGAGACGCTCGTGAAGGGCGCGGATCCGCCCCGCGACCTCGGTCGGCTGCGATCCGGCCGACATCGCGGTCGCCATGCGGAGCGCCTGTCGGGCCGCGTCGCGGTCGCCGAGCACGGCAAAAGCCTCGGCCACGTAGAGCACGCCATCGATCGAGCGCTGATGGCGCGCCCGGTACAGCGCGGCCAGATAGGTGCGGCGCGCCTCCGGCAGCATGGTCGCGCTGGCACCCTGGAGCTGGGCAAGCCGCACCGAGGCGTCGCCCACCGCGGCCATTCCCTCCCAGCGGCGACTGCCGAGCGCCGCGAGGTACGCATCGTGCCGCGCCCGAGCCGCGGCCTGGAGGTCGCCGCGCCCGAGGGCTTCGTCCATCTGGCGGAGGTCCGCCGTCCACGGCATCGGGTCCGAGCGATCCGGAGGCGACCCGCACGCGGGCGCCACCACCGAGGCCAGCAGCAGGACAGCGGCCGTCGCTCGCTGGAACCATTTCGTCGGCACCGTCAAGGGATTCATGGTTGCCTCCTCGTTACGGAGCGTTGGCGCCCGCCTGCCGGCCGTGGCGGCCGTGCGGCGAGGACCAGCCACTCACAACGCTCGGATAGAACACTTGGGCGAGGAGCCCCGCCGCTGCGAAGACGAGCAAGGTGGCGAACACCAGCTCGCCGACGCGGGTCGGGAAATGAGCTGCACTGACGACGCCCAGGACGGCCCCCGTGAGCCCCGCGGGCACCAGCACGGTGGCCAGCTGGCGATCCACGTTCCCCAGGAGGGCGTGCTCCCGGGCACCGATGAGAGCGGCGACGACGATCGCGGCCAGCGATGTGGCGCGAATCGCGTCGACCGGCAGGCCCCCGACGAAGAGCGTCAGCCCAGGGATCGTGGCGAGCCCGCCGCCCACGCCGGTCAGGACCGTGAACAGCCCGGCACCGAATCCCACCACCAGGAGCAGCAGGCGCTCGGCGGCGGGACTTCCCACGACCGGCGCGACGAGAGGACCCTTCGGTCCGACCCATCCCGTCCACGCCGGAATGGACGCGGCGAAGAGGGCGCCGGCCAGGACGAGGCGGAGCGGGTTGTCGGCGATGCGTCCGATCAGGCGGACACCGAGCATCGAGCCGATCAGCGCGCCCGCCCCGAGCACGAACGTCCAGGTCCACTGGATGCGCGCACCGCTGAGTTCCCAATCGGCCATGACGGCGGCGAACGAGATGAAGAGCACCACGGCGAGCGATGTTCCGATGGCCTGCGTGATCGGACGCCGCAGGATCAGGGTCAGGGCGGGTACCAGCACGAGCCCGCCGCCCATGCCAAGGAAGGCCGAGCCCAGGCCGGCCGCCAGTCCGATGATCCAGATGAGCGGGTCTTGCTGTCCGATTTCTCGAGGTGTCGTGCTCCGTGCCATGCCGGTATTGGCTCGCAAGCCAGGTGCCACCGAAGAACGAATACAGATCAAGTACTTACGCACCGAAGCGGGGTGGTCAGAGTGGTCAGTGGTAAATTTCTGAGCGGTCATCTGACCAGCCGAGTAATCTAGGCGGGCGATGGAAGGGCTCGAGGATCTGCTGGGGGAGAGCGCGGCCATCCAGGCTATCCGGGACACCGTTCGCCGGCTGCTCGCGCGCCCGCCAGGGGCCCGTCGACTGCCGTCCATCCTGATTCAAGGCGAGACCGGCACGGGCAAGGGACTGATCGCCCGGCTCATCCACCGTCAGGGCCCGCGTGCTGCCGGCCCGTTCGTCGACGTCAACTGCGCGGCGATCCCCGAGACCCTGCTCGAGGCCGAGCTGTTCGGCTTCGAGCGCGGGGCCTTCACCGACGCGCGCCGCTCCAAGCCCGGGCTGTTTCAGACCGCGCACCGGGGGACGATCTTCCTCGACGAGGTCGGGCTGCTGCCGGACGCACTGCAGGCCAAGCTGCTCAAGGTCCTCGAGGAGCAGGCGGTCCGCCGGCTCGGCAGCACCGCGAGCGAGCCGGTCGATGTCTGGATCATCAGCGCCACCAACGCCGATCTGCAAACCGCGATCGCGGAGCGGCGCTTCCGCGAGGACCTCTACCACCGGCTGGCCGTGCTCACGCTCCAGATGCCGCCGCTCCGGGAGCGGGGGCGCGACGTGGTGCTGCTCGCGGAGCGGTTCCTCGCCCGGGCCTGCGCCGACTATGGGCTACCCGCCAAGACGCTCTCGCCGGAGGCACAGACACGGTTGCTCGCCTATTCCTGGCCCGGCAATGTCCGCGAGCTCGCCAACACGATCGAGCGCGTCGCGCTCCTGGCCGAAGACGCGATCGTCCGCGCCGACCTGCTCGAGCTCCCCGTCGTCGGCCCCGCGGCGCGCCCCGCGCCGGCGGCGGCCTCACTCGACGAGGCCATGCGTTCGCACGTGCTGGAGACCCTGACCCAAACCGGCTGGAACATCTCGCGGACCGCCGCCCTGCTCGGCATCTCGCGCAATACCCTGCGCGCCCGGATCGACAAGTTCGGTCTCCGCTCCGGATCCGCCGCCACCCCCACCCCGGGGCGCCGGCCCGCGCGCGTGCCGACCCCCTCGCCCGCTGTCGCGGAGCCGCCGCCTCCGGCGTACGCGCCCGCGGCGCCGGGTCCCGCCCCCGCGCTGGCGGCGCCGGCGGCGATCCGGTGGGAGACCCGGCGCGTAACCCTGCTGCGGGCGAGACTCCTGACGCCAGGGAGCGAGGACGAGCTTGCGGACACCAGTCGCGCGCTCGACGTGCTCCTGGACAAAGTGCGGGGATTCGGAGGCCGCGTCGAAGAGGTGAGTCCCCGGGCCATCGGCGCCGTGTTCGGTCTCGAGCCGGTGGAGGATGCGCCACGGCGTGGGGCGCACGCGGCCATGGCGATCGAGAAGGCCGCCGAGCGTGGACGGAGGGGCGAGGGCGAGCCGTTCACGGTCAAGACCGGCATCCACGTCGGGCAAGTCCTCGTGGGCCAATCAGGGGCGCGCCTCGAGATCGCGGCCGACAGTATGCGGAGTCAGTGGACCGTGCTCGATTCGCTGCTGGCCGCGGCGGGCCCCGACGGGATCCTCGTGAGTCCGGCGGCCGCACCATTCCTCGAGCGACGATTCGACCTGGCAGCAGAATCGGGCGTGCACGGCACCGTGTATCGGCTCCGGGGCCGCGAGCGAAAGGGGCTCGCCGTCGAGGGTGAGATGGGCTGGTTCGTCGGGCGCCGGCAGGAGCTTGACCTGCTCAAGAGCTGCCTGGGCTCGGCCCGGGCCGGCCACGGCCAGATCGTGGGCATCGTCGGCGAGGCTGGCATCGGCAAGTCACGCCTGCTCTACGAGTTTCGCCAGGCGCTGCGGGGGGAGGCGATCACCTATGTGGAAGGGCATTGTCTCTCGTACGGCGCGACGATCCCCTTCCTCCCCGCTCTGGAGATCCTGCGACACGGATGCCGGATCGCCTACACCGATACCCCCGACACGATCGCCCACAAGCTGCGGGCGAGCCTGCAGTCCCTGGGAATTGATCCCGAGGCCACCCTCCCGTTCCTCCTCCAATTCATCGGGCTCAAAGACAACGCGGATGCGCTCGGCTCATCGAGACCGGAGGACATCCGCACCCGGACGTTCCACATTCTCCGCCAGATGTGCGTCAACGCGAGCCGCCAGCGTCCGCTGATCATCGCCGTGGAGGACATGCACTGGGTCGACGCCGCTTCCGAGGCCCTGGGAGGCATGGTGGAGAGTCTCGAAGGCGTCCCCTTGCTCCTGATCCTGACCTACCGTCCCGGCTATCGGCCGCCGTGGCACGGGAAGTCGCATCTCACCCAGATCGCGCTCCAGCCGCTGTCGACCGAAGACAGCCTGAGCATCCTGGGCGGACTCCTGCCACCGGGTCGACTGGGGGAGCCGGTGGCCCAGCTGATCCTGAGCAAGGCGGAAGGCAACCCGCTGTTCCTCGAGGAGCTTGCCCGCAGCGTCCGCGAGCAGGAGAGTCTCTCTCCAACCGTCGCCGTGCCGGGCACCATCCAGGAGGTTCTCCTCGCCCGGATCAACCGGCTCGCGGAGCGGGAGCGGCGCCTGCTCCAGTCGGCCGCCGTCATCGGGAAGACCTTCGCCCTGGACGTGCTGAGGGTCCTCGCGGATCTGCCGGAGGCCGAGCTCGGAGACGCCCTCGGTCAGCTCCGCGAGGGCGAGTTCCTCTTCGAGGCGAGTTCCGGGCCGGAGGTCGAGTACAGCTTCAAGCACGGCCTGACCCACGAAGTCGCCTACGGCAGCCTCCGCCCCGATCAGCGCCGCGTCCTTCACGACCGGATCGTGGAGGCCACCGAGCGGCTCTATCCGGACCGTCTGTCCGAGTTCGCGGAGCGGCTGGCGGACCACGCGGCCCTGGGCGAAGTCTGGGACAAGGCGGTCGACTATCTCCGGGCGGCCGGGGCCCGGGCGTTCGCGCGCGGCGTCGTCGAGGAGAGCCTCGAGCGGTACGAGAAAGCGCTGGCCCTCACGCGACAGCTCCCCGCGACGCCGGAGAACGCCCGCCGGGCCATCGACGTGCGCCTCGACCTCCACAGTCCACTCATCGTGCTGGGCCAAATGGCGCGGCTGATCCGGCTGCACGAGGAGTCCGAGCAGGTCGCGCGCGACCTCGGCGATCCACCGCGCCTCGGGCACGTCCTCTGGCGGATGGCGCACTACTCGTGGATCGACGGGCGGTACCGCGACGGGCTGGCCTGCGCCGAGCAGGCGCTCCACATCGCGACCGACATCGGCAACGACGAGCTGCGCGTCGCGGCGACGTACGCCTCGGCCCTCAACCGCTTCTCGCTCGGCTCTTACCGCGAGGCGATCGACCTCTTCGCGAGCATCGCGGACGGTCCCGATGCCGAGCGCGCGAAGCGGCTCCTGGCGTTGACCATTCCCGCCTATATCTCGAGTTGCAGCTGGCTCGGCCACTGCTGGAGCTTCTTCGGCGATCCGCAGCGGGGGTTGCGGTACTGCGATCGGGCGGTGGCCGCGGCGGATGCCTCCGACCATCCCCAGTCCCAGGCGATCGCGTACACGCTGCGGGTGCTGCCGCTGCTGTACCTGGGAGCGACCACCGAAGCCCTCGCGCTGGCCGAGCGGGCCCTGGAGCTCTGCAAGGCGAAGGGCCTGCTGCTCTGGTATCCGGGCGCCTCGTCCATGCTCGGATGGGCGCTAGCCCTCGCCGGGCGAGCGGCCGAGGCCCTTCCGCACCTCGAGAGCGGGCCCAGCATCCTCGAAGGCATGCACAGCACGACGCACCTCTCGCTGATGTACACGTGGTGGGGAGAGGGGCTCCTGCTCGCCGGGCAGCTCGAGGAGGCCACACGCAAGGTCGATCGCGCGGTGGAGGTCGCGCGGGCGTGCCACGAGGCGGGCTACCTGACGGACGCCCTTCAGGTGCAGGCCCAGATCCTGGCCGCATCCGATCCCTTGGACCTCGAGCGGGCGGCGACCGCGTATCGGGAGACGCAGCGGCAGGCCGAGGAGCTCGGCAAGCGCACGCTCGTCGCCCGGTGCCAGTTGGGGCTGGGCCGGCTCTACCAGCGGGCCGGCCAGCCGGCTCCCGCGAGGGAGCACCTCTCGACCGCCGCCGCGATGTGCCGGGACATGGGCGTGGGACTCTGGCTGAAGGAGGCTGAAGCGGCGCTGGCCTCGGGCGAGCGGGGGGCCTAGGGGGGCGGGAGGTACGTGACCTCGCCGCTGAACCGATTGATTCTGACGACGAACGACTTGTCCTTGGGCCATTCGTAGCGGTACGGCGTCGGCCACACGAATATCGAGAAGAGCACGATCCCCAGGATGACCATGCCCAGAAGCCAACTGAATCCACCGCGTTGGGTGACGATCCACCAGGTCAGGATGAGCAGGCCGATGGTGATCCCGCCGCCGACGCTGAACAGCAGCAGGGTTTGCGAGTACGGGGGGCACGACAGCCAGATCGCCTGCCCGAGCGTGCACACGACAGCCGGCGGGTCCTTCATCAACGCCATGTTGGCGATCACGGCGAATCCGCCGCAGTACAGGACGCCGAACCCGATGGCGGACCAGACGAGCAGAACCATGTACCAGGGCCAGGGTTTATCCGGCGCGGGCATGACCGTCCAAGGTGTGGGAGGCATCGCGGAGCGACCCGATCAGGAGCATGTCCTCTCCTCGTGGGCCGATCGGTTGGACAACGGGGCGAGTGTAGGCGGACGTGTGGGGCTTGTCAACGGTTGACACTGAGCGTCGGTCGGGCCTAGAGTCCCGCCAGGCTCACGCCATCCTCCTGCCCTGACACGGAGGCGCCCGGCCATGGTGCTCTGGCGGCGGACCCAGTCCCGGAACGCGCGAGGCATCGCCCTGCCGGCCCCTCCACGGCACGGCATGGTGGGATGGTACGAGCCGGGCCTCTGGCTCTCGACTGGCGTTCAGGTCCTCGTCTCCACCCTGCTGGGTCAGCGCTTCGACTACCGGATCATGGAGGACACGGCCGGCGAGCAGCCGGTGTTCGACTATTCGTCCTGGGAGCAGCAACGGAACGAGAGCGGCAACCCGCCGGCGTTCTGCTTCGACTATCTGGCCGATACCGGAGACGGGTGGAACTCGACCCACGCGGTCGCCTCCCTCGTGGCGCAAGAGGAGCTCTCACTGGGCGCCACGCGCCTTCCACGGGGGCGCTTTCTCGTGGTGGGAGGCGACGAAGTCTACCCGTGCGCCAGCAAGCAGAGCTACGCGGAGCGGCTTGTGGCACCGTTCGAGGCGGCCCTGCCCACGACCGGCCTCACCGGCCCGGAGGTGTTCGCCGTCCCCGGGAACCACGACTGGTACGACGGGCTCGTGAGCTTTTCTCGGCTCTTCACCCCCGGGCGCTGGCTCGGCGGCTGGGCGACGGTTCAGTCGCGGAGCTATTTCGCCATCAAGCTCCCCTACCGATGGTGGCTATGGGCGGTGGACATCCAGCTGGAGTCGGACATCGACCTCGGACAGCGGGAGTACTTCTCGGAGGTCGTGGGGCCCCGCCTCCGGCAGGGCGATCGCGTGATCCTCGCCAGCGCCGAGCCGGATTGGATCTACGGCGACATCAGGGACCCGGCGGTTGAGAGCAACCTCGCCTTCCTCGAGGAGCAGATCATCGAGCCACGCCGCGCGGAGGTCTACGTGTGGGTGGCCGGCGACCTCCACCATTACCGTCGCCACCAGCAGGTGGATAACCCGCGCCGCCACCGGATCGTGTGCGGCGGCGGGGGCGCGTATCTCGTTCCGACCCATCAATCCATGTTTGGACCGACAGGCAACATCTCCCGGCGGACGGTCGAGGTCGGCCAAGTCAGATTCGAGCAGCAGTGCGCCTTCCCCAGCCCCGCGACGTCGTGGCGCCTCAGCTTTCTGAATCTCTTCTTCCTGCTCAAGAACTGGAGACTCGGATTGCTCACGGGGCCTGTCTACGCGATGGCCACCTGGCTGCAGCCCGCGGAGCCGATCGACCTCACCGCGTTCTTGAGCGACCGGGTCCGGCTGGCCTGGGGAATCGCCGTCTTCGTCGTCGCCTCGTTCTTTGCCTCCAGGTCCGGACAGGGCGGCAGGGACGGTCGGGCCTTCCGGCTTGTGGGCGGTGTGGTCCATGCGGCCGCGCACATCGCGCTGGCGCTGTTCATCGCCTACCTGAGCGCCGGACTCTGCCGAGACCTCCAGAACCCGCTTCACCGCCTGCTCGGGAGCTTCGCCCTGAACCTGTTGGGCGGGGCGGTCCTCGGCCCGATCCTGCTGGGCCTCTACCTGCTCGTCGGGTCGAATCTGTTCGGTGCGCACATGGACGAGGCATTCTCGGCGCTGCGAATCCAGGATTACAAGAGCTTCCTGCGCTTCCGCATCCAGCCAGATGGATCACTGGAGATCTTTCCGGTGGGCCTGCCCAGGGTGCCGCGCCACGGCGACGCTCGCGCGGAATACATGCTGATCGAAGGGCCGATCGTCATTCCGCCGTGACGTCCCGCCGATCTCGCGCCGCTATCGGGGGCGCGGGGGATCGGCCAGCTGGGCGGCGATCCACGGGTACACATCCTCCGCAGCCCGCCGTCCCACGAAGCAATCCATATGCCCGTACTCGGGGAACTCCTGCCGCTGATACCATGCGCGGTCATTTTTCTCGACGAGCCACTCATACGTCTTGAGGGTCGAGCGCGGCAGGAAGGCGCGATTGAGACTGCCGTGCATGAATGAAATGGGCAGTGTCAGGCGGAACCGCCGGTCATGGCCCAGATCGTTGCCCACATAGACGTCGCGCCCTTCGGCGTCCACCAGCTGGCCCTCGCGGATCATGACCGCCAGGTGCTTCATGGCGGTCAGGTTCGCGGCGCCATACCAGCGCCACATCGCGTCGTGGGTCTCCGTGTTCAGCTGGGCGTGATGGAAGGACTCGTGGAAGATAAAGAGGATGCGGCGGCAGACGGGGCTGTTGCAGCGCTCTCGCGTGGGGATCAGGCGGAAGAGCTGATCCAGCGCCCAACTGCTCCATGTCCGGGCATTGAAGCTCGCGGTCAACTGTCGCACGCCGAACAGCCGCAGCACGTTCGCGAGATAGATGCCGACCTTTACCTCGTTCTGCGGCGCGACGACCGGGTGGGCGCCGACTTGGGAACAGATGACGGACCGAACCTTACCATCGAGACGTCCATCCAGCAGGGACATCATCAGCGCCAACGCGCTCACGCAGTGGGCGAGAATTTGAACCTGGGCCGCACCGGTCTGGCGGAGCACCTCATCGACGGCGGCCGGCCAGTCTCGCAGCGCGATGTCGTCAATCGAGAAGGGCTTCTCGGGCGGGAGAAACTCGGGGCTTGCGCGATAGTCCAGCAGCCAGACGTCGTACCCGCGCGCGCCGAGGTACTCGACCAGGTTGGTCTCCACCGTGTCGGCCGCATACGATGACCCGGCCACGCCGAGCCCGGGGGCTAGGATGACGGGTCGGTTCGGGTCGCCTCGGTATCGGGTGAGATGGATCCAGAAGCCGTCCGACGTCTCAACGGCGATGGGTGCCGGGCGCGCTCGCTGCGGCCATCGGGGTGGTGGCGCGTCCGGCGTCGCGATGATCGAATCAGCCAGGAGGTGCCCGTACAAGTTCCGCACGATCTTGAGAAAGGCGCCGAGGAAGCGGACCGGACCATCAATCCGCTCCACGAAACGGCGGACGTGGCGCGTTCGGATCGTGGACAGTTGACGGAGAACGTTCCCTCCGGACAGCCGGAGGATGCCGAGACGAAGGGATGGATCGGCCTGCCCATCGGGCCCATCCGCGACGACCGCGACGTAGAGAGTGGTCAGATCGCCCCAGCATTTCCAGGGCAGCGACTTTCGCGCCTCCTTGACGCCCCAGACGAAATACGACCGCCCCGTGTCGCTGATCAGCCGCATGCGGTAGACCATCTGCCGGGTCTCCACCCGGTCAGGATCCACCTTCAGGAAATGGAAGTAGCCGTCACGGACCGTCATGGGCCGCTCCGAAAGCGCCAGGGCCCGGACGGTGCCCACGAGCCTGGCCTCGTGGCGCGGCTCGGTCAGCATGCGCTCGAGGTCGTCGGAGATGACCGTGAAGATCGCCTCGAAGCCCGTGTCCGCCTGCTCACCCCGCCGGGCGGCCCGCTGACAGGCGGCCTTGAATCGGGCAACATCCTCGGTCTCGGCTTCACCGGTGTCGGCCTCGTCCTCGGGCACGGCCTCGGCATCACCGATCCAGCCGGTCATCCGCTCTGAAAACCCGAGACCCGACCGCAGTCGTTCGCTGAACCAGATCCCCGAGGGACGGGCTGGGGCCACGGGCGGGTCGACGCGCGAATCGTAATCGATGGTCCACCTCTTGTGATTTGCGAGTCGGGCGCACATCCGCTCGGCCAGCGCTGAAATGGTCAGCAGCGGGTTGATGCCGAGCGAGCGGGGTATGATCGAGCCGTCGCACACGTACAGCCCCTTGTAGGACGGGAGGACGCCGTCGGTCCTGAAGACTTGCCCCTCGTGGTCGACCACCCCGTGGTCGGGATGGTCCGCCATGATGCAGCCGCCCAGGGGATGCACGGTCATCGGCTTGTATGGGTTCCTGATGTACGCGCCCCTGAGCGGCGCACTGGCTTTCCAGAGCCGGTCGTTCACGGCGCTGAAGAACGGCTGGCGATCCACGCCCGGCCACTCGACGCGCAGCCGGTCCCTGGGATCAAGCCTCATGGAGCCGGCCGCGGCATCGTGGCTCATCACCAGGAAAGTCTGGGTGCTTCGCACCGCTCCCCGATAGGCGCCCCGCAGACAGCGGATCCATCGGCGAATCTGGAGCCTTAAGGATTGCCGCTTCGCCCATGGCCATCGGCCCGTCAGCACGCTGGCGACCGCCAGGACCGGCGGAATGAAGGCCGCGATCGCACCCGGGATGGCGCCCTCCTGGATCACCATTCCCTCGTCCAGCGCGGACCGGCGGCGGAGATCGATGGACCCGGTGATGGTGGGTCCCACCGGCTCCCGGCCCTTGGACCGGTACCGGCCCAAGCCCACGGCCTCGAGGGGCTCTTCGCCGTTATAGCTGACCGCCACCATGTCGCCGTTGCTGCTGAACCGCTCGCCGAGCCGGGGTGACAGTGCGAGCCGCGGCTTACCCGAGACCGGATCGCAGCAGGCCGACCGGAGCAGGATCTCGGTGGAGCCCAGGGTCCCCGCGGCCAGGATGACGGTTTCGGCCTTGACCACCATGGGGGGAGGGGCGAAACGCTCTCGGCCCGCGTCGAGCAATTCGTAGTGCACTGCCCAGCGGTCGCCGGCAGGCTCCACGAACCGGACTGACACCTCGGTGTACATCTCCGCCCCGTGGGCCTTCGCGTCCGGCAGATAATTCATGATCAACGTGTTCTTGGCCGCGTAGTTGCACCCCGACACGCAGTCCCCGCAGCATTCACAGGCGTGTTGCGGCACTCCGAACCGATTCGCGCCTTCGGTGAACGTGACGTTGATCGGCGGGCGCGTGACGGTCGCCCCCAGCTGCCTAGCGGACTTCTCCAGCGCCTGCAGCTTCCGGGGCGTGGGGTGCTCCGGCGGAAGGGGAAGCGGCGTCGGGGCGAGCATCTCCTCGGCCCGCGCGAATCCGAGACGCAGTCCCGCCATGTCCTCGAGCAGCCCCTGCGGCCACCAGGGCGCGCTGAATACGGCTGGCTCGGGACAGAGGGAGACGCCCGCGTTGATGAGGGAGGTCCCGCCGAGGCCACAGCCCACGAAGACGTTGATGTCGTCGTTGAAGCGGAAGTCGTAGAGGCCCGTGCGGGAGAAGAAGCGAAGGCCTGGGAGGTGCAGCTGGATTTCGCCGAGCACCTTGGCCGGCGTGTCGGGATACTCGCCGGGCTGGAATTCCCGGCCGCGCTCGAGCACGCACACGCTCAGCCGGCCTCCGCCCGCCTTCTTGGCTCGTGCCAGGCGGGAGGCGGCGATCGCCCCACCATAGCCCGAGCCCACGATCACGACATCGTACTGAGGCTTGATGCCCGCGATCGGCGACGCCAAGCGAGGCATGGCTTTCCTCCGACGGCACCCTTCTGGCGAAGGAACGCGACGAGTCTAGGAGCGGTACCGCGCGTTGTCAATCACCTGGCGGCCCCACCGACGGGGACTACATCGTCCAGGCCGCGCTGACCGGTCGGACCCACCGGGCGGCTACTTGACGATCACCCCGCAGGCGATCCGGGCGCCGCTATTGCCCGAGGGATCGGTCTTCTCGTCGTCGGCCGAGGCGTGGACGACGAGGCTGGTGCCGTTGGGGCCGAGGAGCGAGGTGGGCCCCGGGCCGAGCGTCACGGCCCGAGTCGTGAGCTCGACGCCGCCTTCACCCGATGGCGCGACCTTCAGGTTGGGCAGGTCGCCCGCGTGCGGGCCCGCCGGGTTCAGGCGGCCGTGCTGCTTGCCGGTTGGGTTGAAGTGGCCGCCCGCCGTCGTGAAGTCCGGCGGATCGCACTTGCCGGCCTCGTGGAGGTGCAGCCCGTGCTCTCCAGGCGGGAGGCGATAGCCGGTGAGCGCGATGCGGACTCCTCCCGCCGTGTCGATCAGGACGGCATAGGCCACCTGCTTGCCGTCCTTGTCCTTCAGGGTCGCCTCGGCCGATAGCGGTGATGTGTCCGATCCCGTGCTCGCGCAGCCGCTCAGCAGGATTCCGACGCCGATCCCGAGCAATCGTCTCACGGTTGAGGGTCCTCCCTGTGTGGTCGGTCGGTGTGGTCAGCTCAACTGCGCCAGGAGCTGGGCCGCCCGGTCGCGGACCCGCCGCACGTTGTCGAGCTTGATGCGCTCGTAGCCGCGGATCTCGTCGGGCAGCTCCGCGATGGCCACCGCGGTGTCGTGGGTGTCAGCACGCAGCCGGCCGAGCGCGGTCTCGACCATCCGGCGGTACTCCCCGATGAGCTCGCGCTCCACGCGGCGCACCTCGGCGTAGCCGAAGAGATCGAGCGGCGTGCCGCGCAGCCCCTTGAGCGCGCTCAGCGCGCGAAGCGCGGGCCTGAACCACGAGCCGAACCGGATCTTCTTCTTCCAACCGAGGGCGCGGAGGATCGGCGGGTGGAGGTGCCACGAGACCCGGATCGCCGGCCCGAAGCGGGCCTCCAGCTCCGCCCGGGCCGCTGCCTCCAGGTGCAGCCGCGCCACCTCGTACTCGTCCTTGTACGCCATCAACTTGTAGAGATGCCGGGCCACCGCCTCCGCGAGGCCTGTCCGACCGGGCGTGCACCGCGCCTCCTCCGCGGCGACCGTGCGCACGAAGTCGACGTACGGACGCGCGTAGGCCGCATTCTGATAGGCGATCAGCTCGGGCACGCGCACTTCGAGCAGCCGCCTGAGCTCGCCCGTCGCGCCCGCGGCGTCCACGAGCGCCTGGGCCTCGCCGTCCAGCACCCGTGGCCGCTCGACCGTTCCGGCGCTCTGCTTGACGGCCGCCTCGACGTGCTTGCGGTCCACGACGGCCATGCGCCCCCACCGGAAGGCCAGCAGGTTCATCTCCACGGCGACGCCATTGAGTCGGATCGCGCGCTCGATGGCCGCGGCCGAGATGGGCAGCGCCCCCGCCTGGTAGGCGGCGCCCAGCAGGATCGGATTGGTCGCCATGTGGTCGTCGAAGAGGGCCTCGGCCATCCCTTGAGCGTCGAGGTAGACGTTCGGGTCCTTCCGCGTCATGCGGTCGATGCCCAACAGCATGCTGCTCAGCTCGGGGTAGTGCACGCCGGTGTCGACCACCATCTGTCCTGTCGGGATCTGGCTGGTCGAGACCACGGCGATCGTGCGTCCGGGCTCGGCCTTGTCGAGGTTGAGCGGGTCGGTGGCGACGAGCAGGTCGAAGCCCAGGTAGAGATCGGCGCCGCCTGCTGAGATCTTGTTCGACGTCTCCAGCGGCTCCGATGCGATCTTCAGATCGGACACGACCGGGCCCCCCTTCTGACTGAGTCCCGTCTGATCCAGGCCACGCACGTGCTTGCCGTCCAGGAGCGCCGCGGTGCCCAGGATCTGGTTCATCGTCACCACCCCGGTGCCGCCGATGCCCATCATGTGCACGGTGAAGCCCTCCGCCGGCACCTTGAGCGCGGGCTCCGGCAGCTCCGCCTCGAGCGGCGTGAGCCGCTTTGCCCGCGCGGGCGCGGAGCCGATGGGCTCGACGGTGAGGAACGACGGGCAGTCGCCCAGCAGGCAGGAGTAGTCCTTGTTGCATGAGGACTGGTGGATCTGGGTCTTCCGGCCGAACTCCGTCTCCACCGGCTGCACGCTCAGGCAGTTTGACTTGCGGCCGCAGTCCCCACATCCCTCGCACACGCGCTCGTTGATGTAGACGCGGGTCAGCGGATCGGCGAGCCGGCCGCGCTTGCGGAGCCGTCGCTTCTCGGCCGCGCATTGCTGATCGTGGATCAGGGCGGTCACCCCGGGCGTCGCGGCGAGCACCGACTGGGCCTCGAGCAGGCGGTCGCGATGCCAGACTTCCGCGTTGCCCGCCAGGGACACCCCCGCGTACTTGCCCAAGTCGTCGGTGGTGATGATGATCCGCTTGACCCCGTCGGCCTCGAGCCGGCGGGTCAGCACGGGAACCGACAGCGCGCCGGCGGCCCGCTGTCCGCCGGTCATGGCCACGGCCGAGTTGTAGAGGATCTTGTAGGTGATGTTGACCTCGGACGCGATCGCGTAGTTGATCGCCAGGCTCCCCGAGTGGAAGAGGGTGCCGTCGCCCAGATTCTGGAAGATGTGCGGCGTCTCGGTGAAGGGCGCGATGCCGACCCACTGCGCGCCCTCGCCGCCCATGTGGGTGACGCCGATGATGCCCCGGTCCATCCCCATGGCCATGCCGTGGCAGCCGATGCCCGCCGCGGCGACGCTACCCTCCGGCACCACGGTGGAGCGGTTGTGGGGGCAGCCCGAGCAGAAGTAGGCCGTCCGCATCAGAGTCAGGGGCTTCGGCCGGCGCTTGAGCTCGTCCAGATGCTGGATGCGGGCCTCGACCGACTCGATCTTCGTCTTGCGGGCGAGGCGCTTGGCGATGGCGCGGGCGATGCTGTCCGGATCCAGTTCCCCGAGGATGCTCAGCAGCGGCCGATCCTCCTCGTCGCGCTTACCCACCACCCGCGGCCGGTCCGGCTGGCCGTAGAGGATGTCCTTGCAGAACATCTCGAGGAAGGGCCGCTTCTCCTCGATGACGAGGATCTCTTCGAGCCCACGGGCGAACTCGCGGACGATCCGCGGCTCCATGGGGAAGAGGAGCCCCATCTTGAGGATCCGGACGCCGACGCGCTGGAGCGCGGCGTCGTCCAACCCGAGCTCCGCCAGCGCCTGGCGCACGTCGTAGTAGGTCTTCCCGACCGTCAGGATGCCGAGCCAGGCCTGGGGGTTCGGCACCACGATGCGGTTGAGCTTGTTCTCCCAGGCGTAGCGGCGGGCCAGCTCGAGCCGCGCGTGCTGCAGCGTGCGCTCCATGTCCAGCCCGAAGGGCGGGATCAGGTTCACGTTGATGTGGTGCTCGAAGGGGCGGCCGTCGAGCTCCACGGTCGGGATGATCGGCTGGACGCGCTCCGGATCGACGTCGGCCGTGCCGGCTTCGTCGGCCACGTTGGTGACGATCTTCACGCCCACCCAGAGGCCGGAGACGCGCGAGAGCATGAAGCCGTGCTGGCCCAGATCCAGGATCTCCTGGACATTGCCCGGGAAGATGGTGGGCATCAGGGCGTCGTAGAGCGCGACCTCGGAGTGACTGGGCAGGGTGGAGGACTTGGACACCGGGTCGTCGCCGGCCAGGGCCAGCACGCCGCCGTTCCGGCCCACGCCCGCGTAATTCGCGTGCTTGAACACATCGCCCGTCCGGTCCACCCCGGGCGCCTTGCCGTACCACATCCCGAGCACGCCGTCGTACTTCGGCCGCGGGAAGAGGCTCACCATCTGGCTGCCGAAGACCGCCGTGGCGCCCAGGTCCTCGTTGAGCCCCGAGGAGAAGACGACGTGGTGATCGGCCAGGAGCCTCCCGAGCCGCTCGAGCGTCTGATCCAGGCCGCCCAGCGGCGAGCCGCGGTAGCCCGAGATGAAGGTCGCCGTCCTGAGCCCGCGCCGCTTGTCGGCCCGATGCTGGTCCAGCGGCAGCCGGACCAGCGCCTGGATCCCGGAGAGATAGATCCGGCCGCGCTCCTGCGTGTACTTCGCTTCGAGCGAGAACTCGTCGGGTGTGGCCGTCATGGCCTCCTCAGGGATCGCGGTGCCGGCTCGAGAAAGCGGGGCTATGGTAGGCCGGAACCCGCCGTGAATCAACTCCGGCCCGCGTCGCGGGCGAGCAGCGGACGCAGGTGCGGCCAGAGACGGTCGACGATCACGCGGTAGCCCTCCGCCGTGGGGTGGATGCCGTCGGGCTGGTTGAGCCGCGCGACGCCGGCCACGCCGTCGAGAAAGAAGGGCATCAGGGCGACGCCGCGGTGGCGGGCCACCTCCTCGAAGACCTGCTGGAACTGGCCGCCGTAGCGCGGCCCGTAGTTGGGCGGCAGCCGCATGCCGGCCAGGAGAACGCGCGCCCCCGCCCGCTGGAAGCGGGCGATCACGAGGTCGAGGTTCTCCCGCACCAAGGCGAGATCCTGGCCGCGGAGCGCGTCGTTGGCGCCCAGCTCGACGATGACGATGTCGGGCCGCAGCCGCAGGGCCCAGTCCACGCGGCGGAGCCCGCCGGCGGTCGTGTCGCCGGAGACGCCGGCGTTGACCACGCGGTAGGCATAGCCTTCGGCCTTGAGGCGCTCGGCCAGGAGCGACGGATAGGACAGCTCGACGGGGACGCCGAGCCCGGCGGTGAGGCTGTCGCCGAAGGCGACGATGACCCGTTCCTGGGCGGCGGCACCGGAGACGGTCGCGATCAGCGCGAGGGCGGCCAGCAGGGGGCGCATATCGGTAGTGTAGTATGGCCCCATGATCCAGGTCCGCGGCCTCTGCATGCGGCTCGCGAGCGGCGGCCGGCCCGTGGACGTGCTCACGGATGTCTCGCTCGACGTCCCGGCGGGACAGTTTCTGGCGATCGCGGGCCCGTCGGGCAGCGGCAAGTCCACCTTGCTCGGTCTCATCGCGGGTCTCGATCAGCCCTCCGCGGGATCCATCACGGTGGACGGTGTCGAGATCACCGGGCTCGATGAGGACACCCTGGCCCGCTTCCGCCGCGACACGGTCGGCTACGTCTTTCAGTCCTACCACCTGATCCCGACACTCACGGCGCTGGAGAACGCGGCAGTCCCGCTGGAGCTGGCCGGCGACGCCGGCGCGCTCGAGCGCGCGGGGGCGCTGCTCGACGAGGTGGGGCTCGGGGACCGCGCCCATCACTACCCCGCGCAGCTCTCGGGTGGCGAGCAGCAGCGGGTGGCCGTGGCGCGCGCCGTCGCCCGCCATCCCAAGCTCCTGTTGGCCGACGAGCCCACGGGGAACCTGGACTCGGCCACCGGCAAGCAGATCATCGAGCTGCTCGTGGCGCTGAACCGCAATCGGGCCCGCACCCTCGTGCTGGTGACCCACGATCCCGCGCTGGCCGCCTATGCCGACCGCATCGTCACGCTCCGCGACGGCCGGGTGGTGGCCGATGAGCCGACCAACGGCCACACCGCATGAGGGGCCGGCTCGTCGTCAACCTCGCGCTGCTGCTCGGCCTGCTCTGGGTGCTGACCTGGCTGGGGCTGCCCTGGTGGGTCGCCGTCGTGGTCCTGCTCCTGGCCCCGTACTGGCTCGGCCCCATCGCCGTGCGGCTCGCGACCCGCCACCCCGCCCAGCCCACCTTCGAGCCCTACGATGCCTCGCGCCACCGCGTGCCCGACTGGGCGCTGGCCTTCGCGGACCACATGGCGGCGGCCCTCGGGCGAGTGGGATTCGCCTCCGCCGCGCGCTTCGTCGAATCCACCTGGGCCCGGCACGTCACGAGCTTCGTCACGGTGCTGCTGAACGTCCAGTCGCGGGACGCCGCCATGGTCGCCGCGATCTACACGACGCAGGCCCCGACGGCGCGGCGGGTGGGCTATGCCGAGTTCACGGCCAAGCTCGCCGATGGGCGGCGCCTCGTCACCAACAACAACGCCACCCCGTCGGTCTATCCGCCTGTGCCGAGCAAGGTGGTCACCCAGGTGCCCCTGGTGAGCGATCCGGCGCGCCTGCACCGCGTCCACGAGGCGCTGGTGGGCCGAGTCGGCTCCGCGAAGGAGCCGCTTCCCGCCGATGCGGACATGGTCGGCCGGCTCAGCGACGCCATGACGCGCACCATGCAGGAGCAGATCGAGACGGGCTACATGTACTTCGACGCGGACGCGCGTGTCTACCGACCGACCTGGAAGGGTGCGGTGCTCATGTCCTGGAAGCTCCTGCCGCCCTTCCGCGAGATCCGGCGGCGCCGGCTCACGCGACGCGCCCAGCGGCTGCTCGACGAGCTGCATGCCTGAGCTCCCGATCGCGCTCGTCCTCCGGATGGCGTGGCGGGAGACGCGGGGAGCCTGGCGCCAGTTCGTCTACTTCCTCGTCTGCATCACCCTGGGCGTGGGCGCCCTGGTCGGCGTCGGCAGCTTCGCCGAGAGCCTCGAGCGCACGGTCGGACGATCGGCCCGATCCCTCATGGGCGCCGACGTCGAGATCCGCGGCACCCGGCCGCTCTTCGCCGAGGCAGAGACCGTGGTGAGCCGGCTCAAGCGCGAGGGCATCGGCGTGACCCGCGTGCGCGAGCTGGTCGCGATGGCCCAGTCCGGCTCCCCGCGGGCCGGAGCGACTCCGCCGCCCACCCAGCTCGTCGAGCTCAAGGCCGTGGAGGCCGGCTATCCGTTCTATGGACGGCTCGTCGCCGAGCCGGACCAGCCGCTCGCCTCGCTGATCGGCGGCGGCCGTGCGCTGGTCCACGAGTCATTGCTCGCGAGGCTCGGCCTGCAGGTCGGCGATCGCCTGGCGATCGGACGGAGCGAATTCACCGTCAGCGGAGTGATTCGCACCGAGCCCGACCGATCGGCCGGCGTTTTCTCCCTGGGCCCGCGCGTCCTGATCGCCGGCGAGGATCTGGACCGCACGGGGCTGGTGCTGCCCGGCAGCCGGATCCGCTACCGCACCCTGCTCCGGCTGCCCGAGGGGCGATCGGCCGAAGCCTTTCGGGACGACCTGGCGGAGCGCCTTTCCGACGCCGCCCTCAGGATCACCGCCTACACGCAGGCTCAGCCGGGCCTCCGCCGCTTCTGGGGACAGCTCACGATGTACCTGGGGCTCACCGGTCTCGTGGCCCTCATGGTCGGCGGCATCGGGGTGGCGGTCAGCGTGAGCGCGTTCGTGAGGAGCAAGCTACCCACTATCGCGGTCCTCAAGTGTCTCGGGGCGGGCTGGCGGGAGATCCTCGCGGTCTACGCGCTCCAGACCGCGCTGCTGGGCCTGGTCGGCAGCTTGCTGGGCGCGGCGCTCGGCAGCGCGCTTCAGCCCCTCCTCGCGCCCTTCCTCGCGCGGCTGCTGCCCATCGAGGTCGAGCTCGGCGCCTCCCCGATCGCGATCCTGCGCGGGCTGGCCATGGGAGTGGGCGTCACCATGCTCTACGCGCTCTGGCCGCTGCTCGAGATCCGCCGCGTGCCGCCGGCCCTGATTCTCCGCCATGAGGTCGAGCCCGCCCTGGTCGGTCGGCGGCCGTGGCCCGCCGCCGGTGTCATCGCGGTGGGACTGGCGGCGCTGGCGCTCTGGCAGGCCGGCTCCTGGAAGATCGGCGGCCTGTTCATCGGCGGGCTCCTCGCGGCTCTCCTCCTCCTGGCCCTGGGCTCGCGGCTGGTCATCCGACTGGCGCGCAGGATCCGCTGGCGCGGGCTCGCCTGGCGTCAGGGCACGGCGAACCTCTACCGGCCGGGCAGCCAGGCCGGCGCGGTGATGGTCTCCCTCGGTCTGGCCGTGATGCTGATGGTGTCGGTCGCGCTGCTCGAAGGAACCCTCAGGGAGCAGATCACGCGACGCAGCCCAGAGCGCGCGCCTGCCTTCTTCTTCATCGACATTCAGCCGGACCAGGCCGAGCCGTTCGCCGATCTCGTCGGACGGATCAGCGGAACTCGCCCCGAGCTGGTCCCGGTGGTCCGCTCGCGGCTGGCGGCGATCAACGGCGTTCCCGTCGCGACCTCGGTGAGGGCGGGCCGCGAGGACGTCTGGTACCTCACGCGCGAGTACGTGCTCACGTGGGCCGCGGAGCCGCCCGGCCACAACACGATCGTTGCCGGCCGTTGGTGGTCCCCCTCCGAAGCGCAGCGCGAGGCTCTGATCTCGGTGGAGGAGGAGATCGCCGGCCAGCTCGGCGTCGGGCTCGGCGGCACGCTGACCTTCGACGTCCAGGGGGTGCCCGTCACCGCCCGCGTCGTCAACCTGCGCCGAGTGGACTGGCAGAGCCTCAACTCGAACTTCTTCGTGATCTTCTCGCCGGGGGCGCTCGACGGCGCGCCGACCACCTTTCTGGCGACCGCCCGCGCTCGGCCCGAGGACGAGAGCCGTGTGCAGGCCGCCGTGGTGGCGGCCTTCTCCAACGTGACGGCGATCCCCGTGCGCGAGGTCCTCGAGCGCGTGGCAGGCGTGCTCGACCAGATCGCCCTGGCGATCCGGCTCGTGGCGGCCTTCAGCCTGCTGAGCGGACTGGTCGTCATGACCGGCGCGCTCAGCGTGACCCGCCGCCAGCGACTCTACCAGTCGGTGATCCTCAAGGCGCTCGGCGCCACTCGTGGCTTCGTCGCGCGGGTCTTCGCGGCCGAGTACGTCCTCCTGGGCGCGGCGGCCGGCTTCACCGGCACGGCGCTGGCCGTAGTGCTGGCCTGGGCCCTGCTGCGCTTCGCCTTCGACGTGGCGTGGCAGTGGGAGCCGGCCGTGCTGGCGGTGGGCGTGACCGCGGCCGCGGCGCTCGCCCTGGTCGTGGGACTGCTGGGCACCCGACGGCTCCTGGGCCGGCGCCCGCTCAGCGTGCTCCGGAGCGAGTGACCGTTCTCGAGCGCCTCCGCCAGCTCTTCCCCGGCGCCTCGCGCCGCAGCCTCAAGCAGTGGCTGGAGTCGGGACGCGTGACCGTCGGCGGCCGTGTCGTTCGCGACGGCCGGGCCCCCATCGACGCCTCGCAGACGGTGGCCCTCGGAGGCCGGCCCCGACCGGAATTCCCGTCGAGCTTGCGGCTGGTCCACGAGGACGACGCGCTCATCGTGATCGACAAGCCCGCTGGACTGCTGACGATCGGCACCGGTATCCGCGAGCGGGAGCGCACGGTGTACCGGCTCCTCTGGGATTACCTGGCCGCGCAGAAGCCCCCTCGCCGGCCCTTCATCGTCCACCGGCTGGATCGCGAGACGTCGGGCCTGCTGGTCGTCGCCAAGTCGCCCGCGGCCAAGCGCCGGCTGCAGTCGCAGTTCGAGGCCCGGACCGTCGAGCGCGTCTACCTCGCGATCGTCGAAGGGCATGTCCAAGCCGACCAGGGCACCCTCAGGAGCACGCTGGCCCAGGACCGGGCGCTCCGCGTCAGGCCGTCACGGGCCGGCAAGGAAGCCCTCACCGACTATCGCGTGCTCGGACACCGGGCCCACACAACGGCGCTCGAGCTCACCCTCGGCACCGGGCGGCGACATCAGATCCGCGTCCAGCTCGCGGCGCTCGGCCATCCGGTCGTGGGCGATCCACTTCACTCCCGCGACTGGCAGGGGCGATTGAGGCTGCACGCCAGGCGCCTCGGCTTCGTCCATCCCGTCACGGGCACGCCCGTGAGCTTCGAGAGCGCCCCGCCGGCCGGCTGGGTATAATCCGCGCGTCGCCGACCGACACTCCCCTCACCCTCCCCTCTCCCCAATGGGAGAGGGAGTGAGTCACTCTACCCTCTCCCCAGAGGGGAGAGGGGAATCGAGACCTCGTGGGGCGGGGGAATTCACGAGGAGGACAGGCCCTCCATGGCAGCATCGCCGTTCTCACTGGAAGGAAAGATCGCCATCATCACCGGTGGCGGCGTCGGCATCGGCCGCTCCATCGCGCTCGAGTTCGCCAAGGCAGGCGCCGACGTGGTGATCTGCAGCCGCAAGATCGAAAATCTCGAACCTGTCACCGCGGAGATCAAGAAGCTCGGCCGCCGCTCCTTCTGCGCGGCGGTGGACGTGCGCGAGGAGGAGGCCGTCAAGGGGCTGGTCGAGCGCACGGTGAAGGAGCTGGGGCGGCTCGACATCATGGTCAACAACGCCGGCGCCTCGTTCCGCGCCAAGCCCGAGGATATCAGCCCCAACGGCTGGAACGCCGTGGTCGGCATCAACCTCAACGGCGTCTTCTTCGGCTGCAAGTGGGCGGGGCGGCAGATGATGAGCCAAGGCGGCGGGGTGATCATCAACGTCTCGTCCATCGCGGGCGTCTACGGCTCGAGCATGATGCCGCACTACGGCGCCGCCAAGGCGGCCGTGATCAACTTCACGCGCACCCTCGGCATGGCCTGGGGGCGAAAGAACATCCGCGTCAACTGCATCGCTCCCGGCCCGGTCGAGACGGAAGGCTACATGGACGTGCTCACCAAGCAGGACCGCGCGGCGGCGCAGAAGGCCTACGATAGCGTGGCCAACCGGGTCGGCATGGGGCGCTGGGGCAAGGTGCATGAGATCGCCTATCCGTGCGTGTTCCTCGCCTCGGAGGCCTCCTCGTTCATGACGGGGGCCACGATCATCGTGGACGGGGGCCCCGCTCCCCAGCTCGGCGAAGGCTAGTGAGTCCCACGGATTCTAGTAACGCCCGGGCCCCGGTATCGCCGTATTTCGTGAGACTCATCAGCGGAAGCGGTTGACAAGGCTGGCCGCATCCTCGCGGATCCGATAGACGAACAGCCCGTTGATGGCCAGGGCCTGCTTGGCCAGGGCGTCGGGCACCGGCGGGAAGGGCTGCGCCAGTTTCACCGCGTTCAGGGC
>DASSSH010000203.1:0-9054 GCA_035708525.1 Candidatus Methylomirabilota bacterium | reverse complement strand
CGCGCGCGGAGATCTGCGCGGTCTTCACTAGCCCGATGCAGATCGTGTTCACCAGGACGCGGTCCTTGGCGAACTCGTTGGCCAGGGACTTGGTGAGGTTGATGCCGGCCGCGCGGGAGACCGAGGTCGGCAGGGCGCGCGGGGCGGGCGCCTTGCCGCCCACCGTGGTGACGTTGACGATGCGCCCACCGCCCCGCTTCTTCATGTGCGGGATCACCAGGCGGCAGAAGCGGACGGCGCCCAGGAGCTTGAGGTCGAGATCGGCCCACCAGGCCGCCTCGTCCAGCTGCTCGAAGCCGGCCGCCGCCGACGTGCCCGCGTTGTTCAGGAGGATGTCCACGCCGCCCCAGCGCGCGATCACGGCATTGACGAAGGCCTCGACCTGATCGGGCTGGGTGACGTCGCACGTCTGGGCGAGGATCTCACCGCCCGTCGCTTGGCGGATCGCCTCGGCCGCGCGCTCGAGGTGATCCTTGCGCCGGGCGCAGATGGCGACCTTGGCGCCTTCCCGGGCGAGCCGCTCAGCGGCGGCGCGCCCGAGGCCGTCGCTGCCGCCGGTGATGATGGCGATCTTCCCCGTGAGACCAAGATCGAGCACGGTGTGCCTCCTGTCGGCGGGGGTGGGTCGGCCCGACCCCCGTGCCGGCAGGCGGATGATATCATCCCTGCCGGCCCGTCAACTTCCCCTGGCTCCCCGCCTGTGTTATGGGGTTTGCGCGGGAAGAAGGAGCCCCTCATGGCGAGACTCCCGGTCCTGTCTCCGGAGCAGGTCGACGATCCCGGCCTCCGCGCCATGCTGGAGGCCACGGGCGACGAGATGTTCGGCGTCTACGGCCACTGCCCGGACCTCTTCGCGGCGTTCCTGAAGTTCTATCGGCCCGCGAAGTACGCTGGCCGGCTGCCCTTCGCGCTCAAGGAGCTCGTCCGGCTGAAGATCGCCGCGCTCAACGACTGTCAGCGCTGACGGCTCGCGCGCGAGCCCTCGGAGAGGGCGCCGGGACTCTACGATGAGCTGCTGCCCAAGCTGGCCGGGACAGCCGCCCGCAGCGCGCGGGAGGAGGCGGCGCTGGTGTTCGCCGAGCGCCTCGCCACCGACCATACCGCCATCGACGACGCCTTCATGGCCCGGATGCGCGAGGTGTTCAGTGACGCCGAGCTGGTGGAGCTGGGGCTCATCACCGGGGCCTTCATCGTGCTCGGCCGCCTCCACCGGGCCTTCGGCGTCGCGCCGATGGACCCGAAGACCCACGCGGTTCTCGCCGAAAGGAGAATGATGGGATGACGCGCCGGTGCGCCCTGCTCGCGGTCACGGTCTCCGCCGTCCTGGCCTGGGTGACGCTCGCCCACGCCTTCGACGGCGAGAAGGAGCTCTACGACGCCGCCAAGAAGGAAAAGGAGTTCACCTGGTACACCGCCCACTACGGCTCGGAGACGGCGGCGGCGGTCTGCGCCGGCTTCGAGAAGAAGTACCCGGGCATCAAGTGCAACTACGTCCGCACCACCGCCCAGGTCGCCTATCAGCGCCTCGCCCAGGACCAGAAGGCCGGGCTGGCGGTGGCCTCGGTGATCGGCTCCACGGACCTCAGCCACTTCCCGCGGATGAAGAAGGACGGCTGGCTCATGAAGTACCGGCCCAAGAGCCTCAACGAGCTGATCGACGCCTTTCTGCCGTACAACGATCCCGAGGACACGTACTTCATCACGGCGGCGGGGTTGGTGCTCATCACCTACAACAACTCGCTGGTGAAGGACGCCGAAGCGCCGCGGAAGTGGACGGACCTGCTCGACCCCAAGTGGAAGGGCAAGGTCTCCATCGGCCACCCGGGCTTCAGCGGCTACGTCGGCACCTGGGTGGTCGAGATGCGCAAGCTCTACGGCTGGGACTACTTCAAGAAGCTCGAGCTGAACAAGCCGCGGATCGGGCGCTCCATCAACGACACCGTGACCATGCTCAACGCCAAGGAGAGCTGGGTCGCGGCCGGACCGTCGGCCACCACGCTGCAGAGCCGGGACAAGGGCAACCCGCTCGCGGTGGTCTATCCCGAGGAAGGCGCCCTGCTGATGATCTCCCCCTCGGGCATCCTCAAGAACGCGCCCGCACCCAATGCGGGCAAGCTCTTCATGGAGTACCTCTTCAGCAAGGAATGCAACGAGATCATGGTGAAGCTGCGCGAGGACTCCATCAACAAGCACGTCAAGCCGCTGCCGGGCGCCAAGTCGTTGGCCGAGATCAAGACGATCCGGCCGACGTACGAGGAGATCGAGAAGGGGATTCCGGAGGTCAAGGAGCAGTTCCGGGACACCTTCGGCATCTGATGACTCGCGCGGAATACGCTCGCGCCTCCTTCCCGAGCGCGGGGGCGATGAGCCACGTCGGGCCCGAGGCGCCTGGGCCGCAGGAGCACCGCTGTATGGCGAGCCGCAGGACGTCGCGGGGCTGGGGCCCCGCCGTCCGAGGCGAGCGGATATGGGGACCGAGCCGTGTCGCGTTGCTCCGCTCCGGGCGGGGCGAGCGCGCGATCGCGGGCCGACTGCCCACGCCCGAGCCCCCGCTGGGGGATGGGGGGTCGCGCGAGGCCCGCCCGAGCGAGCGCCGGCGTACAGGCGAGCCATCGCCGGTGCGATCGCGGCCCAGGCACTCAGGCCCGAGCGCGGGGACCGCAGTCACATGAGTGAGGCTGTCGAAGCGAGGCCCGTCACGGCCGCGCCGCCCGGCTATCGGCGACGCTGGCGCCAGCTCGACAAGACCGTCTTCGTCTGGGTCCTGCTCATCGGCGTGCTGGTGCTGCTGGTGATCAACCCGCTGGCGCGCCTCCTGCTGTCGAGCGTTCAGAGCGGCGAGACGGGGGCGCTGACCCTTGAGAACTACCTCACCGCCTACGGCCGCTGGCGCTATCTCGAGGCCCTGATCAACTCGCTCATCCTCGGGCTTTGCGTGGGCGTGCTCGGCACGGTGTTCGGCGTGCCCATGGCGTGGGCTGTCTCGCGCACGGACATGCCGGGCAAGGGGCTCGTCTGGGCGGCGATCCTCGGCACCTTCATCGTGCCCTCGTATCTTGGCGCCGTCGCCTGGATCCTGCTGGCCGGGCCCAACGCTGGCTGGCTCAACCGCGCCTGGATGTGGCTGACGGGCGCCGCGGCAGGGCCGTTCAACATCTACTCCATGCCCGGCCTCGTGGTGGTCATCGCCGCCTACTCGTTCCCCTACATGTTCGTGTTCACCCGCTCGGCGCTCGACCTGGTCTCTTCGGAGATGGAGGACGCCGCCCACACGCTGGGCGCCGGCGTCCTCCGCACGACGCTCCGGGTGACGCTGCCGCTCATCCTGCCCGCGATCCTCGCCGCCTTCATCGTCGAGTTCCTGGAAGCCATCGCGCTCTTCGGCGTGCCGGCCCTCATCGCCCTGCCCGGGCGCTTTCAGGTCATCACGACCATGCTGTGGCAGTTCTTCGAGTTCCCGCCCAAGGTCGAGGTCGCCGCGGCCTACGCGATGCCGCTGCTGGCCATCACCGTGCTGCTCTTCTGGCTGCAGCGGAAGATCACGGCGCGCAAGGGCTATGTCGCGCTGACCGGCAAGGGCGGCGAGCGCCGCCCGCTGCGCCTCGGCCGGTGGCGGTGGGTGATGCTCGGCTACTGCCTCTTCGTCACGTCGCTGTCCTTCTTCCTGCCCATGCTCGTGATCCTCCAGGCCGCCTTCGCCAAAGCCTGGGGCCGCGGGTTCTCCCTCGACAACCTGACGCTGCGGAACATCCGCTTCGTCCTGTTCGACCAGCCGCTGACCCAGGCGGCCACGATCCACACCTTCGTCTACGGCGCGGCGGCCTCCGTCATCGCCCTCGTGCTGGCGCTCTGCATCGCCTACATCGTCCAGCGCCGGCTGGTGCCCTTCGCCAACGCGCTGTCCTTCCTGGCCATGGCGCCCTTCGTGATCCCGGGCATTGTGCTGGCCATCGGCTTCTACGCCGCCTACACGCGGCCGCCGCTGGTCTTCTACGGCACCGCCTGGATCCTGATCCTGGCCTTCGCCACGCGCTTCCTGCCCATCGCCTACGCCAACAGCGACGCCGCCATCCGCGGCATCAACCCGGAATTGGAGGATGCGGTGCGCATCCTCGGTGGCGGCCGGCTCACCGCCATGCGGCGCGTGGTGGCCCCGCTGCTCAAGCGCGGGCTGGCCGGGGGGTTCATCCTGGTCTTCATCCCGGCCACGCGGGAGCTGAGCGCCGCGATCTTCCTCTACACGACCGGCACCCAAGTGCTCTCGGTCCTTCTGTTCGACAAGAGCGACGAGGGCAACTTCGAGATCCTGGCTTCCATCGGGCTCATCCTGGTGCTGGGCACCGTGGCGCTGGTCCTGACCGGCTTTCGCCTGGTCGGCCGCGACTTCATGCTCCGCAGGGACACGGCGGCGTGAGCAAGCTCGCGCTCAGGAACGTCAGCCGCCGCTTCGGCGATGTCACCGCGGTCGAGGATTTCAGCCTGGCGCTCGAGGAAGGCGAGTTCGTGTCACTGCTCGGGCCCTCGGGGTGCGGGAAGACGACCACGCTGAGGATGATCGCGGGGTTCCTCAACCCGTCGGCCGGCACCATCGAGATGGACGGCGAGGTGATCTCCTCGCCGTCGGGCTCCCTGCCGCCCGAGAAGCGCCACATGTCCATGATCTTCCAGAGTTACGCCATCTGGCCCAACATGACGGTGGCGCAGAACGTGGCCTTCGGCCTCGAGGTGCGCCGGCTCCCGCGGGCGGAGGTCGCCACGAAGGTCGACGCCATCCTCGATGTCGTGCAGATGCGGGCGCTGCGCGACCGCTATCCCGCGGAGCTCTCCGGCGGCCAGCAGCAGCGCGTGGCGCTGGCCCGCGCCATCGTGGTCCAGCCGGCCGTCCTGCTCCTGGACGAGCCGCTCTCCAACCTCGACGCCAATCTACGCGAGGAGATGCGCTTCGAGATCCGCCGGCTGCACGACGAGTTCCGCATCACCACGGTCTACGTCACCCACGATCAGTCAGAAGCGATGGTCACCTCGGACCGCATCGCGGTGATGAACGCGGGGCGGATCGAGCAGGTGGACGGGCCGCGGGCGCTCTACGCGCGGCCGCGCACGCGCTTCGTGGCGGGCTTCATCGGCCGCACCAATTTCCTTGAGGCCGAAGTGCGCGGCGAGGACGTCGTCTTCGACGGCTTCACCATCAAGCGGGAGCAGTTCGCCGAGCTGCCCTCGCCGAGCGGGACGGTCAGCTTCTCGCTCCGGCCCCAGAGCATCCACCTCCATCGCCGGCAGCCGGCCGCGGCGCCTGGCGCCTGCGTCATCGTGGGGCGGATCGCCCTGCGCGCCTATCTGGGCGAGCACTGGGACTACGCGGTGGGAATCAAGAACAGCGCCGTGCGGCTGCGGGTGACGGCGCGCCCACACGAGGTCTTCGAGGTGGACCAGGACGTCTGGCTCGAACTCGACCCCCGCCAGCTCGCCGGGGTCAGGTCTTGAAATACGACATTTGCTGCCCGAATTTGTCACTCGTTACACCTGACCACTTGCGGCACTGTTTGTCGTATTTCAAGACCTGACCCTCTCCGAGACCTGGCCCCTCTCAAGGCTTGAAGGTGAAGTCGGGGGTGATGGCGACTCCACGCGGGATCGGTGGCAAGTCGGAGAAGAGATCCGGGTGCTCGCGCATCACCTTGAGGATGTACCTGGGCTCGATGTGCTTGTTCACGTCGAAGGTGCTCTTGATCAGCCCCAGCCGGAAGAGCCGGTCCTCGGCGCTCCAGAGCGCGCGGTAGTTGTTGGCGGACAGCCGCCGGTCATTCTGCTGGATGTTGTACTGCATGGCGGTCTCGGCCACTTCGGGCTTCAGCCCGGGGATCCAGCGTGTGGCCACCTGGGCGGCGCCCTTGGGGTTGGCGCGCATCCACTTGTCGGCTTCTGAGAGAGCCGCCAGGAAACGCTCCACCGTGTCGCCGTTCTGCGCCACCCAGTTCCTCAGACCGACATTGAACCCCAGGTAGCTGATGACGTCGCCGCCGCGCAGCACCTCGTAGGCGCCCGGCACGTCCTTCAGCGCCACGATGGGCCAGGGATCCCAGCAGCTGAAGGCGTCGATGCCTTTGGCCAGGAGCGCCACCGTCATGTCGGGCGGCGGCGTGTTGACGAGCGTCACGTCGTTCAGGCCGAGCCCGTTCTTCTCGAGCAGGGCCAGGATGTAGAGGTGGTTGATGGTGCCGAACGAGGCTGCGATGCGCTTGCCGCGCAGGTCCTTGATATTCCCCTTGGCGATACCCGAGCCCTCGCGCGCGATGATCGCCATGGTGGCATCAGACCCGAGGCGCGTGGCGCTGCCGCTGTAGTTGGCCAGCGCGACCAGCTCCATCCCCCGGAGCACCGCGCCGATCATGGGTACGCCGACCTGCACGAGCTCGCTCTCACCGGCCTGGAGCGCGTTGAGCGCATCGACCCCCGTCGCGTACGGCCGGGCGATGGTCACATCGAGTCCCCATTTCTCGAAGAAGCCGCGCTCCAGCGCGATGGGCAGACCGACCTGGTCGATGCCGGTGACCATTCCAGCCTTGACCTTGACGGGGGCCTTGCCCTGAGCCTGAGCGGCGTCGGAACCCGCCAGAGCGGTGGCGAGAAGAGCGAGGCAAGCGAGCAGTATGCGGATCATGGTTACCTCCCCGTGGGCAGTGGATCGATGTGAGAGACCCAGTACGGGCGGGCCATGGCCCGGAGATCGGCCCGGCTCACCCCCCGCACTTCGACTTCGTTGTCCATGGTTCCAGACACGCGACCGAACCGCTGGAAGATGAGCACGTGGAACCGCTCGGGCGCGAAGGGCAGCCGCACCGCGACATCCACACGCTCGCGGCTGCTCTGGGCGAGCGCCGGCGCGATCTTCGCCGGCGCCCGTGCCGTGAGCCAGATCTCCCACGCGAGCCACGCGGTCAGCGCAGCCATGACGATTCGGCCCTTGGGCGAGGCCAGGAGCGCGCGCCAGAGTCTCATGCCGAGCGCACCAGGCTCAGAACCTTGGCCACGAGACCCTTGAAGGCCGCGTCCTCGATGAGCCCGTCCCAGGCCCGCGGCCTGGGCAGTGGGACCGTCAGGTCGGCCTTGACCTGCCCGCGGGAGAAGACCACCACGCGATCGGCGAGGAACACCGCTTCGTCCACGTCGTGGGTGACGAAGAGAATCGTCGGCCGGCGCGCCTGCCAGATGCGCGTCAGCTCCTCCTGCAGCGTCATGCGGGTCTGGGCATCCACGCTGGCGAAGGGCTCATCCATGAGGAGCACGTCGGGATGATTGGCCAGCGCCCGGGCGACGCCGACCCGCTGCTGCATGCCACCCGAGAGCTCGTGGGGATAGCGGGCCTCGCTGCCGGCCAGGCCAACGAGCGCCACGAACTCCCGCGCGATGCCCTCCCGTTCCTCGCGCCCCATGCCGCGCATCTTCGGCCCGAAGGCGATGTTCTCCAGGACGGTCTTCCACGGAAAGAGGGCGAAGGACTGGAAGACCACACCCCGGTCGGGCCCGGGCCCGCTCACCTCGCGCGCGTCGATGAGAACGCGCCCCTGTGAAGGCGGGATGAACCCCGCGATCATGTTGAGGAGCGTGGTCTTGCCGCAGCCCGATGGGCCCACGATGGAGACGAACTCGCTCTGCTCGACGGTGAGCGACACGTCCTGCACGGCCGTCACGTGAGCGCCGGCGTAGGCATCGAAGTAGGTCTTGGTGAGATGCTCGAGGACCAGCGCCTTCATCCGCTCACGAGTCCCCAGCGCTGCACGGTCGCGCGCTCGAGCGGCACCAGGAACCAGCCATCCACCACGTACCAGAGCAGCCCCAGCACGATCATGCCGAGGAAGATCTCGACCACCGAGCCTGCTCGCCGGGCGTCGAACATGAGGAAGCCGATCCCGCTGGTCCCGACGATGATCTCGGCCGCGATCAACGCCCGCCAGCCATACCCCAAGCCGTTGCGCAGGCCCGTCACGATATTGGGCAGAGCTCCCGGCAGGATCACCTCCGCCAGAATGCGCCAGCCCGGCGCCCCCAAGCTCTGGGCCGCGCGCGTGAGCGGCTCAGGCACCGAGCGGACGCCGAGCACGGTATTCAGCACGACGGGGAACAGGACGGTGTAGACCAGAACGAACGTCATCGTGGCGAGGCCAAAGCCGAACCAGATGAGGAGGATCGGGAGCCAGGCGATGTCCCCGATGGCCTGGAAGAAGAGGAGGATCGGCCAGCACCACTCATGCGCGCGACGGCTCAGCCCGATCAGCACGCCGAGCGGAATGCCCAGCGCCGTCCCCGCCAGCGCGCCGACCGCAAGCCGGACGACGCTGTCCTCCAGGTAATCCGGCAGGATGCCCTTGTAGACGAGCGTTCCGAACGCGCGAGCCACCTCGAGCGGTCCCGGGAAGAACACGCGGGGAAAGATTCCCCACTCGGCGACCACGGCCCAGATGGCGATGATCGGCACGAATGGGGCCAAGGACTGGATGCTCGAATGCCGGCTTCCCCAGCGAAGGACGACGCCCACCGCGCGCTCAACCCGCTCCACTACCCAGCCCTCCGCACGACGCCCCAGCGCTCCACTGTGGCCCGCTCGAGCGGCGCCAGCAGAGCCCGGTCGATCAGGATCCACAGCAGCCCGATGACGATCATTCCGAAGACGATGACCTCGGTCCGGTAGAAGTCCCGGGCCAGGAAGAGCATGTACCCGAGCCCGGCGCTCGTGGCGATCATCTCGGCGGCGATCAGACCGCGCCACGCGAAGCCCATGCCGGTGCGGATGCCCGTGACGATATTGGGCAGCGCGCCGGGTAGGAGCACCTCGGTGAGCATCGCCCACGGGCCCGCGCCCAACGAGGCTGCGGCGTGTCGCAGCGGGCGGGGGATGGAAGAGACACCGAGCAGCGTGTTGTAGGTCACCACGAAGAACACGGCATTGAAGATGACGAACGTGATGGCGCCGAAGCCGTACCCGAACCACAGCGTGGCAATCGGGATCCACGCGATGCCGGCGAGCACCGAAAAGAACCTGAACACCGGCGTCAG
>DASSSH010000202.1:0-3324 GCA_035708525.1 Candidatus Methylomirabilota bacterium | reverse complement strand
CGGATCACGCCGATGAACACGAAGCACCAGGTGGCGATGATGCCGCTCCGCGCCAGCGGCGCGGTGATCTCCCGGAGCACGCGCAGGCGCCCCGCGCCCAGGACGCGCCCGGCCTCCTCGAGTTCCGGGTGGATGCTCCGGAAGGTGGCGTCGGACTGGGAATAGCCGATCGGCATCTCCTTGGTCAGATATGCCAGGAAGAGGATCCAGAGCGTGCCGTAGAGGAGAAACGGCGGGCGGGTGTAGGCGATGAAGAGCCCGACGGCCAGCACGACCCCTGGAATGACGACGGGCGCCAGCGCCAGGAAGGCCAGGAGCTGGTGGCCCGCGATGACCTTGCGGGTGGTGATATAGGCGAGCAGCGCGGCCAGGCCGGCGCCGACGCAGGCCGTGAGCACGCCCAGCTCGAGCGTGTTGACGATGGCGGCCTGCGTGGAGCTGTGGAGGAACGTGAACGACCAGTTCCCCAGGGTGAAGTTCTCCCAGGTGAGCGGCTGCGCCCAGGCGCGCGAGAAGGCCGCCTTGGCCAGGATTCCGTACGGCAGGAACACCGCGCAAGCCAGGACCGCGAGACAGCCGAGGAGCGCGGGGTACCGCCACGGGCCGAGGGGGATCGGGCGGCGCTGCGCGCCCTTCCCGCCCACCGAGGCATAGCCGCGCCGGCCCAGGAGCCGCTTCTGGACGAGCAGCAGCAGCGCCGTCGCCAGGAGCAGCGGCACGGAGAAGGCGGCGGCCATCTCGACCTTCGGCGGGTACTGGAAGAGCGCCCAGACCTGCGTGGTGATCGTGTGAAAGCCCGCGGGCAGCGCCAGAATGGCGGGCGAGCCGAACAGCGCCAGGGCCTGCAGGACCGCCAGGATGAAGCCGCTCAGGATGGCGGGGAGGACCAACGGCAGCGTGACGGTCAGGGCCACCCAGAGGCGGTTGGCGCCCAGGATGGCGGCGGCCTCCTCGAGGTCCGACGCGATCAGTCCGAGCGTATTGGCGATCATGATGTAGACGTAGGGGAAGGTGTAGAGCGCGACCACGAAGATCAGCCCGGGCATGGTGAAGATGTTGAAGAGCGGCGCTTCGGCCCCAGTGAGGCTCCGGTAGAGCTTGTTGAGCTGGCCTGCGTTCGGGCCGGCGAGCATGACCCAGGCGAAGGCGCCGAGGAAGGGCGGGGTCACGAAGGAGGCCATGATGAGGCTCCGGATCGCGCGCGACCAGGGCAGGTCGGTCCGGGCGGAGAGCCAGGCCATGGGCGCGCCGATGGCGAGCGCCAGGAGCCCCGACCAGAAGGCGAGCACCACGGTGTTCCACAGGGCCTTCTGGAGCTGGGGATCGGTGAACGCGCGGGCGTAGTGGGCCAGCGTGACGCCGCGCTCGCCGCTCACGCTCATGTAGCCGAGCCAGCCCAGCGGGAGGAGGATGAGCAGCCCGAGCGCGGCGGCCGCCATCACCCAGACGGGCGCTGAGCGATCCATGGCGTGGAATCGTGGGATTGTGTCCCGCCGGCTGGGGATGTCAGTCACCGGTCCCGCTTTGCTCAGTCGATCACCTGATCCGCCCGCAGCAGCAGCGACGGTGGGATCGTGAGGCCGAGCGCCCTGGCAGTCTTGAGGTTGATCACCAGCTCGAACTTGGTGGGCTGCTCGATGGGCAGGTCGGCAGGCTTCGCACCCTTGAGGATCTTGTCCACGTAGCCGGCGGCGCGACGAAAAACGTCAGCCGCGTTGCTTCCGTAGGACATCAGACCCCCGAGCTCCACCGCCTCCCGAAAGCGGAACGTGCTTGGCAGCCGAGTCCGGGTCGCGAAGTCGACGATGAGATCTCGGTCGGCGTAGGCCGCCGCACTCACCGAGACGAAGAGCGCCTCGGCCCGGGCGCGGCTGATCAGCGCGAAGGCGTCGGTGTACTGGCGGGGCGTGAACTCGGCCAGCACCAGCGTCACGCCCAGGGACTGCGCCGCCGTCCGAACGCTCTTCCCCCATGGGCTCTCCCACTCTTTGTCTTCCTTGCTGGCAAGGTAGGCGACGCGAGAGACTCCAGGCAGCATCTCTTTCAAGAGCTGGAGGCGCTTGGCCTCGATGTCCGGCCCGACAAGGGTCGTGAGCCCCGTAATGTTGCCGCCAGGTCGCGCGAGGCTCTGAACGATGCCCTCGCCCACGGGATCGATGCTGGTCGCCATGACGATGGGGACGGTAGGGGTCACCGCCTTGGCTGCCCGCGCCATTGGGTCGCCGACGGTCACGATCACGTCCGCTTTGAGGCGGACCAGCTCGGCGATGATGTCGTTGAACCGCTCGAAGCGTCCCTCGGCCGACCGGCGCTCCAGGATGAGGTTCTGCCCTTCCACATAGCCGAGGCCGCGCAAGCCCTGCACGAACGCCCTGGCGAGGGGGTGGACGGGCTCGGGTCCGGCCATCTCCGAGACCGAGGACGTGGTGAAGATGAAGCCGACGCGGTAGACCTTCCTCGCCTGCTGCGCCTGGGCCTCGAGCGCCGCGGCGAGGAGGCCAAGGGTGAGGACCACCGTGAGCGCGGCGCGGGCGACCTTCAGGGTTCGGCTCATGTGGCCGCGGCCTCCCTACGCGCCGAAGAACTCTACGAAGCGCGTCTTGATCTCCTCGTTTCGCTTCTCCAGCTCCTCCGGATCGACGTGCAGGAGATTGAGCTCGGAGAGCTTGGGCCGGTCGGCCGGGTACTTCACCTCGGGGTGGCCCACGTAGAGCCCCTCGCTGTCGGCCAGGACCTGCTGGATCTCCCGGCTGAAGATGAAGTCGGTGAAGAGCTTGGCCGCGTTCGGGTGCGGCGCGAAGCTGGCGATGGCGCTGGGCGAGACGACGAGCGGCACGCCCTCCTTCGGGAAGACGATCTCGACGGGATTCCCTTTCTTCTTGATCTGGTAGAAGGTGTAGTCGCCGCCGTTCACCGCGATGGGCCGCTCGCCGGAGGCAACGACGCCCGAGGGATCCACCGCCGACTGGACCAGCATGGGCTTGTTCTGGGCGAGCTGCTTGAAGTAGTCCCAGCCGTGGAGACGCACCAGCGCCAGGACGTGGGTCGCGATGACCCCGCTGTACCCCGGGTGCGCCGTGACGAGCTTGCCCTTCCACTTGGGATCGAGCAGGTCCTTCCAGGTCTTCGGCGCCTCGCCCGCCGGGATGATCTTCGAGTTGTAGGCGATGACGTTCACGGTGGCGCGGAGCGCGTAGTGGTAGCCGTCCTTGTCCTTGAAGCCCGCCGGGAAGCCTTCGACGCCGGCCGGCGTGTACTTCATCAGGAGTCGCTTCTCTTTCAGGAGGACGAAGTGGCCCGCGTCGGAGGTGTGGATCACGTCCG
>DASSSH010000201.1:0-17575 GCA_035708525.1 Candidatus Methylomirabilota bacterium | reverse complement strand
GTCCTGGCCCAGGACTACGAGATGTTCGAGGTTCACACGCCGTGCCGGCTCGTGAAGCACGAGTACCTGCCGGACTCGGCCGGGCCCGGGCGCTGGCGCGGCGGCCTCGGGGTGGAGACCGAGTTCGTCGTCGAGGGCGAGGGTGTCACGGGCATCTGCTTCGGGGACGGGGTGGACGAGGAGGCTCGCGCGTTCGGCCTCTTCGGCGGCGGCGGCGGGGCGCTGAACCGGCTCGAGCTGAGGACGCCCGCCGGGGAGGTCATCATTCCGCGCTCCAAGGATGTGGTGCCGATTCCGCGCGGCACCATCTTCTGGCAGCAGGCCGGCGGCGGAGGCGGCTACGGCGACCCGCGCCAGCGCCCGGCGGAGACGGTCGCCGCCGAGGTCCGGGATGGGCTCATCTCCCCCGAGGCCGCCCGGCGCGACTACGGGATCGAGACATGACCTCAACCGCGGCCCTCGTCCACGTGGTGGTGAGCGGGCTCGCCACGGGCAGCATCTACGCGCTCATGGCCCTGGCCCTGGTGATCATCTACAACGCCACGCGCACGCTCAACTTCGCCCAGGGCGAGATGCTCATGGTCTCGACGTTCGTGGCCTGGGCGGCCTACCGGGCCTTCACGCTGCCGCTCCTGCTCACCATGGTCGTCGCGGTCCTGGCCGCCGCGGTCCTGGCCGCCGTCGTGGAGCGCCTCATCATCCAGCGTTCCATCGCCTCCACGCACTGGGACGTGCTGATCATCACCCTCGGCCTCTCCCTGATCCTGCGGGCCGCGGCCGGGCTCATCTGGACCCACGAAGACTTCCCGTTCCCCTCTTACTTCGGCGAGCGACCGGTAGCCGTGGGGCCGGTGCGGCTGGCCCCCGTCTCGCTCGGCATCATCGGGGGCTCGCTCCTGCTGATGGCCGCCCTCTACGGGCTGTTCGGCTTCACGCGCATGGGACGCGCCATGCGGGCGGTCGCCCAGAATCAGCGCGCCGCGCGGCTCATGGGGATCAGCGTGGAGCGCATCTACTCGCTGTCCTGGATCCTGGCGGCGATGGTGGGCGCCATCGCGGGGGTCCTGGTGGCGCCGGTGACCTTCCTCTCCACCAAGATGGGGCTGATCGTCATCAATGGCTTCACTGCAGCCGTCATCGGTGGCTTCGGCTCCATGCCGGGCGCGGTGCTCGGCGGCATGCTGCTCGGCGTGATCGAGAACCTGGCCCCGCTCTATCTGCCCTCGGGTATTCGCTACTCCGTGCCGTTCCTGATCCTGGTGGGGATCCTGTTGATCCGGCCTGCGGGGCTGCTGGGCCGCGTCGAGCGGAGGAAGGTGTGAGGGGAGGCCGGCTCTGGCTCGGGGCGCTCGCGGCCACGCTCCTCCTCTGGCCCTTGTTGGTGCCGAGCTATTTCGTGTTCCTCTTGAGCCTGACCCTGGCCAACGCGGTGGTGGCCATCGGGCTGAACCTGCTCTCGGGTTACACCCACCAGCTCTCGTTCGGTCATGCCGGCTTCCTGGCCATCGGAGCCTACACCGCGGCGCTGCTCACCATCCATGCCCCAGGGCTGCCGGTGATCGCGACCCTCCTGCTGGCCGGCGTGGCCACGGGCGCCATCGGCGTCGGCCTTGGCATTCCGTGCCTGCGCCTGGAAGGGCTCTACCTCACGATGGCGACGCTGGCCTTCGGGTTCGTGGTAAGCGAAGTCATTCTCAACCTGGATTCGATCACCCGCGGGGCGGACGGGCTGCGGGTCCCGGCCCCGCGCCTGGGCGGAGTCCCGCTGGCTGGCGACATCTCGCGCTACTACCTGGTCGCGACCGTGGCGGCCCTGCTGGTGGCCGCGGCGGCGAACCTGATGCGCACGCGGACGGGGCGCGCCTTTCTGGCGATCCGGGAGAGCGAGATCGCCGCCCAATCCGCGGGGGTCCCCGTGGCGGCATACAAGACCATCGCCTTTGGCCTCTCGGCCTTCTACACGGGGGTGGCCGGCGGCCTCTTCGCGTTCACCGTGGGATATCTCTCCCCCGACGCCTTCGACGTGTTTCTGTCCGTTGACTTCGTGACCATGATCATCCTGGGCGGGCTCGGCTCGGTGCCGGGCTCCATCGTGGGCGCGGCCGTCGTCACGGTGCTGCACGACTGGCTGGCCGCGTTCCAGAATCTCCGGCCGCTGATCTTCGGCACGATCCTCGTCGCCTGCATGCTGTTCATGCCCGGTGGCATCGTGCGTGCCCTGCAGCCGGTCTTCCGACGGCCGTTGACCCGAGCCCAGTAGGATGTTGAGACCCGCAGGCCGATCAAAAAGGGCCAGATGCGAGGCGGTGAGGAAGGCCGCTGCCCGAGGCGTACGCGGTTGTACGTTGAGGGCGGCGGCGACCGAGCCAACGAAGCAGATGGGCCTTTTTCAGCGGCCTGCCAAGAGGAGGATTCCCATGCGCATCGTGCTCTGGCTTCTCACCGCGGTGCTGACCCTCATCGGGACCGTGCCGGCCGCCGCCCAGCAAGGCGTCACCGACACGGAGATCGTGGTGGGGTGCTCCAACTCCTTCACCGGCCCGCTGGCCTTCACCGGGGAGCAGCTCACCAAGTTCGGCATCGATCTCTACTTCCGGGTCGTGAACGATGCCGGGGGAATTCACGGCCGGAAGATCCGCACGATCTACTACGACGACGGCTACAAGCCCCAGGAGGCCGTGGCTAACACCAAGAAGCTGGTGGAGCAGGACCGGATCTTCGCGGTGCTCGCCTCGCAGGGCACGGCCCCGGTGGCGGCGACGCTCGAGTACCTGGAGCAGAATCGCGTCCCGCTGCTTTTCCCGTATCAGGGATCCACGGTCACGCGCGGCCTCAAGTACGTGGTCAACGGCATGGTGCTCTATGACCGGCAGGCCCGCATGATGATCGACTACCTGGTGACCCAGCGGAAGTTCAAGACCTTCGGCGTGATCTACCAGGACGACGAGTACGGTAAGGCGTTCCTCGTCCCCTTCGAGAAGGACCTGGGGCGCCATGGCCTCAAGCTGGCGGCAGCGGAGTCGGTCAAGCGGGGTGCCACCGACCTGAGCGCCCAGATCACCAAGCTTCAGGCGGCGAAGCCCCAGGTCACCTTCCTGGTTCTCACGCCGGGCCCCGGCGCCCAGGCCCTCAAGGAGCGCCAGAAGATCGGCTGGACCGACACGATCATGGTGTCCTCGGGCCCGCTGACCGACGAGCGCTTCCTGGGGCTGGCCGGAGAGGCGGCCGAAGGCACGGAAGGGCTCTCGCTGTGGCCCGACCCCGTTACCTCCGACCTGCCCGGCATCAAGCAGTACCGGGATCACATGAGCAAGTACTTTCCCAAGAACGAGCCCAACCGGTACTCGCTCCATGGCTATGTCTCCGCCATGCTCTTCACCGAGGCCGCCAAGCGCGCCGGCAAGAACCTGACGCGCGACTCGCTCATGGCGGCGCTGGACTCCATCAAGGGCTTCGAGACCGGAATCGTGCCACCCATCACCGTCGGGTCCGATCGCGAGCCACTCAAGCAGGGCTTCTGGGTCCGCATGGAGAAGGGACGCTTCAAGGCGCTCACCGACTGGCTCAAGTCGGAGTAGCGGAGTGTTCCTCGGCGTCCACGGCCTCTCCATCGGCTTCGGCGGCCTCGCGGCGCTCGCCGATGTGAGTCTGGAGGTCACCGAGGGGGAGATCTTTGCGCTCATCGGGCCGAACGGGGCGGGGAAGACCACGGTGTTCAATGTCCTCACGGGCCTCTACCGTCCCTCGACCGGGCGCGTCTCGTTCCGCGGCGAGAACCTCTTGCGGCTGGCCCCCCACGAGATCGCCCGGCGGGGGGTCGGCCGCACCTTTCAGAACACCGAGGTGTTCCGGAAGCTGACGGCTCTGGACAACGTGCTGGTGGGCGCGCATGCGCGGCTGCGCAGCGGTCTCCTGGCGGGCGCCCTGGGACTCCCATCGGTCCGCCGCGAGGAAGCAGCAGCGCGCGAGCGGGCAGTCGAGGCGCTGCGGCGCTTGGGGCTCGGCGACGTCGCCCACATGGAAGCGGGCAGCCTGCCGCTCGGCCAACAGAAGCGCCTGGAGGTCGCCCGGGCCCTGGTCGGCCAACCACGGCTGCTCCTGTTGGACGAGCCCGCGGGCGGACTGAATCCCACCGAGACACGACAGCTCATGGACCTGATCTGCCGGCTGCGGGACGAAGACGGACTCACCATGTTGGTGGTCGAGCACGACATGAGTCTCGTCATGGGGATCTCGGACCGCGTGGCAGTGCTGCACTACGGGCGCAAGATCGCCGAGGGCAAACCGCGAGAGATCGCCGGCGACCCGGCAGTGGTCGAAGCCTACCTCGGGAGCGGGGATGACGGCGACGCTTGAGATCGAGGGTCTCTCGGTTGCCTACGGGCAGCGCCGGGCGCTGGAGGGCGTCTCGCTTCGCGTCGAGGCAGGCGCCATCGTGACCCTGCTGGGCGCCAACGGCAGCGGCAAGAGCACCATGCTGCGGGCCATCTCGGGGCTCGTTCGGCCGCAGCAGGGCCGCATCCTCTACGAGGGGCGCGACATCACCCGCTGGACCCCGGACGCGATCGTGACGGCGGGAGTCACGCAGGTTCCCGAGGGCCGCGAGATCTTTCCCGAGTTCACGGTGCTGGAGAACCTGCTGGCGGGGGCTCACACCGCTCCGGGCCGCGCCATCGCCGAGCGCCTCGAGCGCGCCACGGCGCTGTTCCCGGTGCTGGCGGAGCGTCGACGTCAGCGAGCGGGGACGCTCTCAGGTGGAGAGCAGCAGATGCTGGCCATCGCCCGAGCGCTGATGGCCGACCCACGCCTCCTCCTGCTGGACGAGCCCTCGCTGGGGCTCGCGCCGCTGCTCTGCCGTGAGATCTTCCGCACCATCCGCCGCATCAACGCCGCCGGCGTGACGGTGCTCCTCGTGGAGCAAAACGCCGGGCTGGCCCTCCGCCTCGCCCAGTCGGCCTACGTGCTCGAGACCGGCCGGCTGGCCGTGGCGGGACCGAGCGTGACCCTGGCGGCCGATCCCCGCATCCGCGCCGCCTACCTGGGCGGGCCCAGCACCACGCCACGGCCGCGCCCCGAGAGCACGAGGCCCTAAATGATGCCCCGCTCCGCCAGGCGCGCCACGTCGTAGCCCAGCCCGCCCAGGATCTTCTCGTTGTCCTCGCCGAGGCGGGGCGGGAACTTCATGGTCAACTGGCTGGCGCGCAGGAAATCCGTCGGCACCACCGGGGCGGGCAGGTGGATCACCGTGCCGGTGCGCGGATCTCGCGCGGTGATCATCTCTCCGCTCACCGCCTGATCGTCCACCAGCTCGCGCAGCGTGTTGACGCGCGAGACGGGGACGCCCAGCGCGCGGAAGAAGTCGACCCACTCCTGCGCCGCCCGCGTGCGCGTGATCTCGGCGATGGCGCGGTTCACTTCGGCGAGGGCCGCCATCCGGCCCGCGTTCCGCCGATACTCCTCGCGCGCGAGCGCGGCGAATTCCCGGGTGCTCACCAGGCTCTCCCATTGCCGGTCGTTCCCCACCGCCAGATAGATGTGTCCGTCGCGCGTGGGATAGACGGACACCGGCGCGAAGAACTGATGGGTGTTCCCCCGGCGCGTGATGCGCTCGCCGAACGTCTTCGTCAACATCACCGGACTGACCATCCAGGACACGGCGCTCCGCCACATGGAGATGTCCACCCGCGACCCTTGGCCCGTGTGCTCGCGGACATAGAGCGCGCGCATGACCTGTCCGTACGCCTGCTCGCCGGCGCCCAGATCCACCATGGGGAGTCCGAACACGAGGGGCGCGCCATCGCGCTCGCCGGTCAGATCCATCCATCCGGCGCGGGCCTGGACCACAGGATCATAGGCGGCCTCGTTGCTCTGGGGGCCGAATCCCGTGATCCCAACCCAGATCAGGCCGGGGTTGAGCGTGCGCAGGCCCGCGTAGTCGATACCCAGCTTGGCGTAGTCCTTCGGACGCTGATTCGTCGCGAAGATGTCGACGGGCAGCCGTTTTATCAGCGCGTGGAGGATCTCCTTGCCTTCCGCGGACGCGAGGTTGAGCGTGATCGACTCCTTGCCCGCGTTGTTGGGGAGGAAATAGGCATTCATGCCCTCCTCGTTGAGCACCGGTGCGCCGATCCAGCGGTTCGGATCGCCGCGCGGCGGGTTCTCGACCCGGATGACCCGCATGCCTTCCTGGGCCAGATGCAGAGTCAGGTACGGCAGGATCGTCGCCTGCTCGAGGGAGAGAACCGTCAAGTGGGAAAGCGAGGCCACGACCAAGGATTGTGCCTCAGGGGAGCGGTCGGTCAACAGCGGAAACTTCGCCCCGGAGGCGCCGCATGGCTTGCCGGTAGCGCCCCCAGCGACGCAATTTCGGCCACAGCCGAGGCGTTGATGCTATTCTCGGCGACCGGGAGGCTGCAACATCAGACAGCTGAAGGGCCCCGTTTACTGGGCGGCCGGGGCGTACGCCGCTTCAGCCTCGCTGTTTCACCTGTGGACGGCGGGGTACGGCGTCTATGAGCCTCGCCTCCAGCGGTCCATCCATCTGTTGTTCCTCGTCCCGCTGGTCTTCCTCGTCTTCCCATTCAACCGGCGCTCGCCGCGGGATCGGCCGAGTGCCTTCGATTGGCTCTGGGCGGCGCTGTCGGCCGTCGCGAGCCTGTACCTGATCTGGGACGCCGACCGCCTGAACCACCGCTGGGAAGGCGCCTCGCCCGTGCTGCCTCTGGAAGTGGTGATCGGCTCCGTCATGGCGCTGCTCGTGATCGAGGCCTGTCGCCGGTCCCTGTCCCCCTGGATGGCCGTCACCATCTCGGTCTCGCTGATCTATCTCGCGACGAGCCAGTGGTTCCCCGGTGTCTTCAACTTCAAAGGCTACTCGTTCCCGCGGCTCGTGGAGTTCATGTATCTCGCGGGCGATGAAGGGATGTACGGCTTCCTCACGGGCATCTCGGCCAACATCCTCTTCATCTACGTGCTCTTCGCCTCCGTGATGATGAAGGCCGGGGTGGGGGAGTTCGTGATCGATCTGGCCGTACGGCTGGCGGGGTGGGCACGGGGCGGACCCGCCAAGATCGCGGTGATCGGCTCGGCGCTCTTCGGGACGATCTCGGGCTCGACGGTGGCCAACGTCTACGCGACGGGGTCGTTCACCATTCCGCTGATGAAGAAAGGCGGCTACACGCCCAAGAACGCGGCGGCCATCGAGGCCATCGCCGGCACGGGCGGGCAGATCATGCCGCCCGTGATGGGCGCGGGCGTGTTCATCATGTCCGAGGTGACCGGCATTTCCTATTTCGACATCATCAAGGCCGCGGCCATCCCGGCCATCCTCTACTACGTCGGCCTGTTCGCCATGGTGCATTTCCTGGCGCTTCGCTACGGCATGCGGGCGGTCCCCAGGGCGGAGCTGCCGTCGTGGCGGCCGGTGCTCCGCCATGGCTACTTCGCGATTCCGTTTCTGCTGATCGTCTACCTCCTGGCCCAGGGCTACTCGCCGACTGGCGCGGCCTTCTACACCATCGTCGTGACCTTCGGCCTGTCCTTCCTCGACCGCAAGACCTGGATGACGCCGCGGAAGTGCTGGGAAGCCTTGACCGAGGCTGCCTACAGCGCGGGCACGATCGCTGTGGCCCTGGCGGGCTCCGGGATGATCGTCGGCGTGCTCACCCGCACCGGAGCCGCGCTGGCATTCAGCGGCGTCGTGGTTCAGGCGGCGCACGGCGTGCTGATCGTGGTGATGATCCTCGTGTTCGTCGTGGTGTCCATCCTCGGGACCGGCATTCCCACCACGGCAGCCTATGTCATCTCCGTCACGGTCGGCGCCGCGGCCATGGGCAACCTGGGCGTCGGGCTGCTGGCCGCGCACCTCTTCGTCTTCTATTACGCGGTGCTCTCCGATCTCACGCCGCCGGATGCCGTGACGGCTTTCGCCGCCGCCAACATCGCGGGCGCCGACATGTTCGGCACCGGCATCGAGGCCTTCCGGCTCGGCATTGCGGGCTTTCTGGTGCCGTTCGCGTTCGTGTATCACCCCGAGCTGCTGCTCAAGGGAGAGTGGTCGCAGGTCCTGGTGATGTCCGCCTTCGCGGCCGTCTCGGCGGTGGCATTGGCGTCCTGCGTGGTGGGGCAGGGATGGGGGCCGCTGCCGGGCTGGCTGCGCTGGCTCTGCCTGGTCGCGGCCGGGATGATGGTGGTCCGAGCCCTGGGACTGCAGCTCGCGGGCCTCGGCCTCTACGCGACCATCCTGCTCTTCAGCGCCTGGCAGCGGCGCGCGGCCCTCGCGGTCAGCCGCGGCTGAGCCGCTCGATCAGGGTCGCGTCGGCGGGCGGGAACTCATAGCGGCCGAGCTGGCTCGGCGTGACCCATTCGATCTCCTGGCCTTCGAGCGGCCGGGGCTCTCCGGCAATCGCACACCGATAGAAGCGAAGCCGGACTCGCTTGTCGGGGTAGGTCCAGTCCACGGTGTCGTAGAGCTTGCCGACGCGAGCCTCGACACCTAGCTCCTCCGCAATCTCCCGCTGGAGCGCCGCCTCACACGTCTCGCCCGGCTTGGGCTTGCCGCCCGGAAACTCCCACAAACCGCTCAGATGCAGGCCCTCGGGCCGGCGGGCGATGAGGATGCGCCCGTCACGCTCGATGACCGCGGCGACGACCTCGATCGGCTCCAACCTCAGACACACCCCGCGGTCAACAGAGCGGGGCCATGGGCGAGCGTCACGACGCCGTCCAGCCGCCGTCGACGGCGAGCACGGCGCCGGTGATGTAACGGGAGGCATCAGAGGCCAGGTACAGGCAGGCCGAGGCGACGTCGTCCACGTGGCCGGCGCGCCCGATGGGCACGCGGTGCTTGAGCAGATGGCGGCGGAACTCGGGCACGCCGTGGCCGATGGGCGTGTCGATCGTGCCGGGCGCGATCACGTTGACGCGGATCTCGTCGCTGATGAGCTCGACGGCGGCGGCCCGCGCCAGGGCGTGGAGCCCTCCCTTGGACGCGACGTAGGGGGAGAAGTCGGGCGCGGCGACCGTGCCGAGGGCTGAGCCGATGTGGATGATGCTGCCGCCGCCGCGCTCGCGCATGCTGGGGACAACGGCCTTGGTGAGGACGAAAGCGCCGACGAGATTGATCCGCACGACCTCGGCGAAATCCGCGGCGCTGATCTCGGTGAGGGCCGACCGGAGACGCACGGCGGCACAGTTGACGAGCACATCGACGCCGCCGTACTCGCCGCTCGTCGTGTCGAGGAGGCGCGCCACATCCTCTTCGCTGCCGGCATCGCCGCTCACGGGCAGCGCCCTGCCGCCGGCCCGCTCGATGGCTTCGACCGCGGCGGCCAACGGGTCGGGCCGCCGCCCGAACACGACCACGCGGGCGCCCTCCCCGGCGAACAGCTCGGCCGTCGCCCGGCCGATGCCCGTCCCGCCGCCCGCGATGATGGCGACCTTGCCGTCAAGCGCACCCATTGGCTCGCTCTTTCCCGGGGTCGGTGGCCGGATAGCTCGCGCAGAAGCTCTTCATGGGGCAGGGCCGGCAGCGCGGAGCCCGAGCGGTGCACCAGAGGGCGCCGAAGTCCATGAGGGCTTGATTGTAGTCATAGACTCGGCCCGGCGGAAGGAGGGACTCGGCCAGGTCCCACATCGCATCGGTGCGCGCCAGCCGCTTGAGGCGCCGCGGCCCCAGGAAGACGCGTCCCAGCACGCGGCGCACGTTCGTGTCCACGATGGCCGCGTCGCGGCCATAGGCGAAGGCCCGGATGGCGCCGGCGGTGTAGCGGCCGATCCCGCGCATTCGACGGAGCGCCGCGGCATCGTCGGGCAGTCGGCCCGCGTAGCGCGCCACGGTCTCTCGCGCGATCCCTTGGAGATGCACTGGACGGATGTTGTAGCCGAGCGGGTACCAGGTCCGGCGCACCTCGGCGGGCTTTGCGCGGGCCAGTCGGTGGAAGGTCGGGTAGCGGTGGAGGAACTCGCGGTACTTGGGGATCACGCGCTCGACCTGGGTCTGCTGCAGCATGATCTCCGAGACCAGCACGCGGTAGGGATCGCGGGTACGCCGCCACGGCAGATCGCGACGATGACGCGCGTACCACGTCAGCAGGAGGCGCTGGAAGCGCCGCCGGGCCTTCGTGTCTAGGACCGGGGCCGGCATCAGGCGGCCATTCTCACCGACGCGCCTGCGCCGCGCAAGTTGACAGGATTCGCGTCCGCGTCAACAATGAGGCCATGCCGAATCAACTCGCGCTCGAAAGCGAGCACCGTGGCCGCGGCGCCGTGCTCCGGGAGCGCGGCGGCTGGCTCGTGCCGACCGACTACGGTGACGTGGCTGCCGAGTACCGGGCGCTCGTCGAGGCGACGGGGCTCGTTGACCGGTCGATGCTCGGCAAGGTGGTCGTGACGGGACGAGACCGGCAGTCGTTCCTGCAGGGAATGCTCTCGAACGACGTCAAGGCCCTGGCGCCGGCGCAAGGCACCCCGGCCGCGTTCCTCGACGCCCACGGCAAGGTCATCGCCCTGCTGTCGGTCTACGCGCTCGAGGACCGGGTGCTCCTGGAGCTGCCGCCGAGCCTCACCGAGAAGACCCTGCAGGCGCTGGACAAGTTCCTCATCTCGGAGAAGGCGGTCTTCGAGGCCGCGGACGAGGCCTTCGCGGTTCTGGCGGTCCAGGGCCCAGGTTCGCGCGCGCTGCTCGAGAGGCTGGCAGGGCGGTTGCCCGATCTGGCTCCCTACCATCATCTGGAAACGCAGATCGCCGGCGCCCCCGTGCGCGTGATCAACCGCGCCGAGGGTCATGCCCCGGGCTTTCACTGCTGGACCCTTGCGGCTCACGGCGCTGCGCTTTGGCGGGCGCTCGTGGAGGCGGGCGCCCGGCCGGTCGGCGTGGAGGCGCTCGACGTCCTCCGCGTCGAAGGAGGCGTGCCCTGGTACGGGCCGGATGTGGACGAGTCGGTGATCCTGCCCGAGACGCGGCTCGAGCAGCTCGTCTCCTACACCAAGGGCTGCTATATCGGGCAGGAGGTCGTGGCGCGTGTCAAGTACCGCGGCCACATCAATCGCGGGCTGTGCGGTCTGGTGCTGGAGGATGACCGCGTGCCGCCCTCCGGAGCCGCTGTCGTGGCCGAGGGGAAGGAGGTCGGTCGAATCACCTCGGCGGTCCGCTCCATCGCGCTGGACAAGCCCATCGCGCTCGGATACGTCCGCCGGGAGCACTTTGCTCCCGGCAGCGCCGTCGGCGTTCAAACCGGCGACGCCCTGATCCCCGCCCGCGTGGCCGAGCTGCCCTTCGTGCGGCTGGCCCAGGAGAGCCCCTGATGGCCGAGCGAGTGATGATCATCGTGCCGCGCACCGCGCCCGCGCTCTACGCCTATCTCAAGGAGAAGTTCGCGGGTGACCCCACCGTGTCGGTGATCGTCGATCGGCGCACGCGGGAGCGTCGGCAGAAGGCGGCGACGCCGGCCGCGGAGCGCCGCCGGGCCGAGCGCCGCAACGCCTCACGGCCGTCCGCCGTCGTCGTGACCGAAGGCTAGGAACCTCCGGGAATGGCGCACGCCTCCAATCGTCTCGCCCGCGAGACGAGTCCCTATCTCCTCCAGCACGCCCTCAATCCCGTGGACTGGTACCCGTGGGGCCCGGAAGCCTTCGAGCGGGCGCGCCGGGAGGACAAGCCCGTCCTGCTCTCCGTCGGGTACTCGGCCTGCCACTGGTGTCACGTTATGGAGCGCGAATCCTTCGAGAGCGAGCCGATCGCGGCGCTCATGAACGAGCTGTTCGTGAACATCAAGGTCGATCGCGAAGAGCGACCCGATGTGGATGCGATCTATATGCAGGCCGTGCAGTCCATGACCGGACACGGCGGCTGGCCGATGACGGTCTTTCTCACCCCCGAGGGCGTGCCGTTCTACGGCGGAACCTATTTCCCGCCCGAGGACCGCCACGGCCTGCCGGCCTTCCCGCGGCTGATCCAGGCTGTGGCCGAGGCCTACCGTTCGCGCCGCGGGGAGGTGGTCGAGTCGGGGCAGCAGCTCGTCGAGGCCATGCGACAGAGCGAGCGGCTGCGGCAGTCGGCGAACTTGCTCACCGATGACATCTTGTTGACAGCCTACCAGGGGGTCGCCCAGGAGTTCGACGAGCGCGAAGGCGGCATCGGCCGGGCGCCGAAGTTCCCGCAGCCGATGATCTGGGAGTTCGTGCTGCGCTTCTGGAGGCGCGCACGCAACCCGCTCGCCCTAGAGATGGCCCGCCGCACGCTGACCAAGATGGCGCGCGGTGGGATGTACGACCAGCTCGGCGGCGGTTTCCATCGCTATTCCGTGGACGCGCGGTGGCTCGTGCCCCACTTCGAGAAGATGCTGTACGACAACGCCCAGCTCGCATCGCTCTACCTGCACGCCTGGCTCGCCACGGGCGACGCCGAGTACCGGCGCGTCACCGAGGAGACGCTCGACTACCTCCTGCGCGAGATGACCCATCCCGCGGGCGGCTTCTTCTCCGCCCAGGACGCCGACTCGGAGGGCGTGGAGGGCAAGTTCTTCGTCTGGTCGGAGGAGGAGATCCGCGCCGCGCTGCCCGATGACGAGCTGGCGCGGGTGGCGCTGGCGTACTGGGGGGTGGCGGAAGGACCCAACTTCGAGGGGCACAGCATCCTGCACGTTCCGCGCGAGCCGACGGAGGTCGCCCAGGCACTCGGCCTCTCGCCGGACCGCCTGGCCGAGATCATCGCGCGAGCGCGGAAGATTCTCTTCGCGCTGAGGGACAAGCGCGTACATCCCGGGCTCGACGACAAGGTGCTGGCCTCCTGGAACGGGCTCGCGCTCTCAGCCTTCGCCGAGGCCGGTCGCGCGCTGGGGCGGGCCGAGTACACCGCCGCGGCGGTGAAGAGCGGCGAGTTCCTGACTGGGGCGATGGTGCGCGACGGTCGATTGCTCCGCTCCTGGAAGGACGAGCAGGCCCGGGTCACCGGCTACCTCGAGGACCATGCCATGGTGGGCGCGGGGCTGCTCGCGCTCTACGAAGCTACGTTCGACCGGCGCTGGCTCGACGAGTCCCGCCGGCTGGCGGAGGAGGCGCTGCGGCTGTTCTGGGACCCGGAGAAGGAGCTCTTCTTCGATACCGGGGCCGACCAGGAGGCGCTGGTGGTCCGCCCGCGCAACCTCTTCGACAATGCCGTGCCCAGCGGCTCTTCGGCCGCGATCGACTGGCTGCTGAGGCTGGCGATCGTTTTTGGCGAGGCGCGCTACGAAGCCGTCGCCCTCAAGGCCCTGCGCCCCATGGCGGACCTCATGGGCCGTCACCCCTCCGGATTCGGCCACTACCTGACGGCGCTCGACTTCCACCTGGGCCCGGTCGCCGAGGTGGCGCTCGTGTGGCCGGCCGGTGCCGATGGCGCGGGCTCGCTCGTGGACGAAGTGTTCACGCGCTACGTGCCGAACCGCGTCGTGGTGGGTGCCCCGCAGGGAAGCCCGACCGCCGCCGGAATGCCGCTGCTCGCGGAGCGTCCCGCTGTGGACGACAAGCCTACCGCCTACGTCTGCCGGCGCTTCGTCTGTCAGATGCCCGTCACCGAGCCTCAAGCTCTCGCCCGTCAGCTGGCGGGTGAGGTATAATTCGAAGCGCGTCGCGGGGGGAGGTCTCCTGAGAACCGGGTGCGGCCCGGGACCCCTCGAACCTGCTCTGGATAATCCCAGCGAAGGGAACGCGGCGCGAGCAGGCTGAGCCAGAACCGCACCCGGCGAGGTGCGGTTTTCTTATGATGGTGACCGTCAACGGCAAGCCGATGGAGCTGCCCGAAGGGCTGACCATCGACGCGCTGCTCGCGCGGCTCAAGGTGCAGCGCGAGTACACGGCGGTCGCGCTCAATCGCGAGGTGGCGCCCAAGGCCCGGTTCGCCGAGACGGTGCTCAAGGACGGCGACAAGGTTGAGATCGTCCGGCCCATGGGGGGCGGCTAGCCTGCGCTCCCTCTCCCCTCTGGGGACGGGTTGCGAGATGAGGGGCGGCCGAGTGCCCGCAGGCACGAGCGCCCCGAGGTGAGCGCTGAGATGGTTCGAAAGTCGGGGTGAGGGGGAAATCATGTACGACACGTCATTGTGGCTCGGCGGCAAGGAGTTCAAGTCCCGGCTGATCGTGGGCACGGGCAAGTACGCCTCCTTCGAGAACATGCGCGAGGCCATCGAGGCCTCCGGGGCGGAGATCGTCACGGTCGCCGTGCGGCGGGTGCACGTGGCGGGGCAGAGCGAGTCGCTGCTGGATTACATCGATGCCAAGAAGTACACGCTGCTGCCGAACACGGCCGGCTGCTACACGGCTGATGAAGCGGTCCGCACCTGCTATCTCGCGCGCGAGGCGGGGCTCGGCACCATGGTCAAGCTCGAGGTCATCGGCGACGCGCGCACCCTGTTCCCGGACGTCGAGGGGCTGCTGGAAGCCACACGGACCCTGTCGCGCGAGGGCTTCACGGTTCTGCCGTACACCAACGATGACCCGGTGACGGCCCGCAAGCTCCAGGACGCGGGAGCGGCCGCCGTCATGCCGCTGGGTGCGCCGATCGGCTCGGGGCTCGGCATCCGGAACCCGTACAACATCAAGCTCCTCCTGGAGACGGTCACAGTGCCGGTGATCGTGGACGCGGGCGTAGGCACGGCCTCGGATGCCGCCATCGCCATGGAGCTGGGCTGCGACGGTGTTCTCATGAACACCGCCATCGCCGGGGCCAAGGACCCGGTCGCCATGGCCACGGCCATGAAGCTGGCGGTGGAGGCCGGACGGCTCGCGTTCAGGGCGGGGCGGATCAGCAAGAAGCTCTACGCCACGGCCTCGTCGCCGATTGAGGGGCTGCCGGAGTGGTCGAGCTAGCGTCGGGCCGATTGGCATCCCGGCGGCCGTGCCGCGCGTGATGAGCCGATGGGAAACGCTGAGCGAGAGTCAGCGGGACTCTCTGTGCCGGGCCAAATAACGAGCCAGGCGAGGCCCGAGGGAGGAGCCGACCGGAGCGTACATGGCAGTTCGAGCTGAATGGCGTAGCCATGAGGCGAGCGCTGAGTTGATCGTACGTGAGGATCGGCGACGACCGAGAACGAAGCATGGCGAAGTTAGTTGGGACCGCACCAGGGTTCGCGCTCTATCTCGTCACCGATCGCACGCTGACCCCGCGCCCGCTGCTCGACATCGTCGAGGAATGTCTGGACGCGGGGCTGCGCGCCGTCCAGCTGCGCGAGAAGGACCTGGCCGTGCGGGTGCTGCTCGCCCTGGGCAAGCCGTTGAGAGCCGCAACGCGGCGGCACGATGCGCATCTGCTGATCAACGATCGTGCTGACCTCGCGCTGACGGTGGAGGCCGACGGGGTCCAGCGCACTCACGCCTCCCTGCCGGTGGCCGCGCTTCGCCGGATCGGCGGCCCCCGATTCCTCATCGGCGCCTCGGTGCACTCCGTCGCCGAAGCCCGCGAGGCGGCCGAGCAGGGCGCCGACTTCCTGGTCTTCGGTCCCGTCTATGACACCCCGTCCAAGCGCCAGTACGGGCCGCCCCAGGGCCTCGAAGCGCTCCGTCGGGTCGTGACGACCGTGGACCGGCCGGTGCTGGCGGTGGGCGGCATCACTCCCGCGCGGGTCGGGGAAGTCGTCGCAACCGGCGCGCGCGGCGTCGCTGTGATCTCGGCCATTCTCGGCGCCGAGCGGCCGGCCGACGCCGTCAAGGCCTTTCTCGACGCGCTCGGGAGGCCGTGATGGCGCTGTCCGTCGCAGTGATCGGCGGCGGCATCATCGGCTGCTCCATCGCTTATGAGCTGGCCAAGGGCGGCTGCCGGGTCACCGTCCTCGAGCGGGCCACGCCGGGGGCCGAGGCCTCCAGCGCCGCGGCGGGGCTGCTGGCCCCGCTCGGGGAGTCCGCCAAGCCCGACCCCTTCCAGGAGCTCGCCGTCGCGAGCTGGCGGCTCTATCCGGGCGTGGTCGCCGAGCTACGCGACGTGACCGGCGTGGACGTCGAGCACATGACGGCCGGCACTCTCTATCCGATCACGAGCGCTGCGGATCGTCAGGAGGCCGCCGAGCGCTGCGGCTGGCCGCTGGCGCGCGAGTTCGGTGTGCGGATCCTCGAGGGGGCGGAGCTGTATCGAATCGAGCCCGCGCTGTCGCGTGAGATCACCGCGGCCCTCTTCGTTCAGGGGGATCACTGGGTGAATAACCAGCGGCTGGTGACGGCTTACGCCGCCGCCGCCGCGGGGCGGGGAGTGGAGATCCGGACCGGCCTCGAGGTGAGCGAGATCGCGCTCGAAGGTCGCCGGGTCCGGGGCGTGCTGGTCGACGGCGAGCGGATCGATGTCGAACGGGTGGTCCTGGCGGCCGGGGCCTGGTGCGGAGGGATCGCGGCGCGGGGCGGACTCCACCTGCCCGTGGGCCCCGTGCGCGGCCAGATGCTCGCCGTCAGCAACGTGCCACCCCTGCTCACCCACGCGATCCACGGGCCGAACGGCTACCTCACGCCTCGGCCGTCGGGCGAGCTCTTGATCGGCGCCACGGTGGAGCATGTCGGCTTCACGCGAGCGGTGACACCCGACGGCTTCGCTTATCTCCTCGCCGGGGCTCTCGCCACGGTGCCTGACATCGGCCGCCGTGCCATCACGCGCTCCTGGTGCGGCTTCCGGCCATGGGCGCCCGACAGCCTGCCCGTTCTCGGACCCTGGCCCGGCATCGACGGGCTCTACGTCGCGACCGGCCATTATCGCAACGGCATTCTCCTCGCTCCCGCTACCGCCAGTCTGATGAGCCGGTGTATCCTCGCCGGGGAGACGCCGACGCCGCTCAAGCCCTTTCTACCCGACCGGTTCGTCAAGTAAGGAGGCTTCAGCTCCCATGCCGTCACGCGATGACGTCAAGCGCGCGGTCTGCGAAGCCATCGATCGCAGCGGCGAGCGCATCATCGGGCTCGGCGAAGAGATCCGGCGCAATCCCGAGCTCGGCTTCAAGGAGTTCAAGACCGCGCGGCTGGTCGCGGAGACTTTCGGCTCGCTCGGCCTCAAGCCCGAGACTGGGCTGGCCCTCACGGGAGTGAGGGCCGAGGCCCGAGGCGTCAAAGACGGGCCGACCTTCGCCTTGCTCGGCGAGCTGGATGGGCTCGTGGTAGCCGGGCATCCGAATGCCGATCCGGCGACCGGGGCCGCCCATGCCTGCGGCCACAATGCGCAGATTGCCGGACTCCTCGGGGCGGCGATGGGACTGCTGGGCGCCAAGGTCCTCGAGCACCTGGCCGGGCGCGTCGTGTTCTTCGCGGTACCGGCCGAGGAGTACGGCGACGTCGAGTGGCGGGTGCAGGAGGCGCGGGCGGGACGGCTCGAGTTCCTGGGCGGCAAGCCCGAGCTGCTGCGGCTCGGGCACTTCGACGACGTGGATCTGGCCATGATGATCCACCTCACGCCGCAGAAGGAGATGAAGAAGGCCAGCATCGCCGCATCCAACAACGGCTGCATCGTCAAGACCGTCCGCTACGTGGGGCGCGCCTCGCACGCCGGCGGCGCCCCGCATCTCGGCGTCAACGCGCTCTACGCCGCGAACATCGGCCTCGCCGCCATCAACGCGATTCGGGAGACGTTC
>DASSSH010000200.1:0-5548 GCA_035708525.1 Candidatus Methylomirabilota bacterium | reverse complement strand
CTGCGGGCCGCTCAGCGCCTCTCGGAATTCTGGACCGAGATGCAACGCTTCCTCGCGCGCTTCGATCTGCTGCTCACGCCCACCGTGGCCGTGCCGCCCTTCGAAGTCGGCCGACCCGGGGTGAAGGAGATCAACGGCCGGACGGTCTCCTCGCTCGGCTGGATGCCGTTCTGCTACCCGTTCAATCTCACTGGCCAGCCGGCGGCCACGGTGCCCGTGGGCTTCACCCGCGCGGGGCTGCCCGTGGGGCTTCAGATCGTCGGCCGCCGCCACGGCGAGCGGGTCGTGCTCGCGGCCTCCGCTGCCTTCGAGGCCGCCGCGCCCTGGGCGGACCGCCGTCCGCCGCTGCATTGACGGGTCGCCGGCTCCGGTCACCGTGACGGTGGCGGGGAGGCGCCGGCCGCCGTATATATAAGGAAGGGCGATGGGGTTCGCCCAGAACCGCCCGCGGTGGATTCGGGCTGATGACCCCTACCGGTCGAGGCCGGTAGGGGTTTTGTTCTCTTACGGGTGAAAGGAGTCGTCGTGAGCGCGCCGGGCAGTGTGGAAACCGAGCGAGCCCGAACGAGTCGCGCCGCCTTCAGCTTCGTCGTCCTGGTCGGCGTGGTCAGCCTCTTCGCCGACATGACCTACGAGGGCGCTCGTGCCGTTACGGGGCCCTTTCTCGCCACCCTCGGAGCCAGCGGGACCGTGGTCGGCATGGTCGCGGGGCTGGGTGAGCTGCTGGGCTATGTGCTCCGGCTCGTCTCCGGGTACCTGAGCGACCGGACGCGTCGCTACTGGGCCCTGACCATCCTGGGCTACGCGGTGAACATGCTGGCCGTGCCGTTGTTGGCGCTGGCCGGCCGGTGGGAGATCGCGGCCGGGCTGATCATCGCCGAGCGCGTCGGCAAGGCCATTCGGACTCCGCCGCGCGATGTGATGCTCTCGCATGCCTCGAGCCAGCTCGGACGCGGCCGGGCCTTCGGTCTTCACGAGGCGCTCGACCAGGTGGGCGCGGTGGTCGGCCCGCTGCTCGTGGCGGGCGTCCTGTTTCGCAGCGGGCGCTACGACATCGGATTCGCCGTCCTCCTCGTGCCGGCCCTGCTCGCCCTCGGGGTCCTGGCGGCGGCTCGGCTCGTCTATCCTCAGCCTGAAGCCTTCGAGCGATCAGCGGCGGTGCCGCTGCCCCAGCGGGGGCTGCCGCGGAGCCTGTGGATCTACCTCGCGGCGGTGGCCTGTCTGGCCGCCGGCTACGCCGACTTCCCGCTGATCGCCTTCCATCTCAAGAAGCTGTCGGTGGTCGGGGACGGCTCGATCCCGATCCTCTACGCCGTGGCCATGGCGGTGGATGGCGGGGCGGCGTTGGTCCTCGGCCGGCTCTTCGACACGTGGGGCTTCGCGGTGTTGATCCCGGTGGCGCTGCTCTCCGCCTTCACGGCGCCGCTGGCTTTTTCGAGCAGCGCCGTCCTCGCGCTCGCGGGTGTGGTCCTCTGGGGCGTGGGCATGGGGGCGCAGGAGTCCATCGTGCGCGCCGCCATCGCCGAGATGATTCCTGCCGATCGGCGCGGGGCCGCCTACGGAATGTTCAACGCGATGTACGGCGTGTCCTGGTTCGCAGGCAGCGCCCTGATGGGGGTCCTCTACGATCTCTCCGTCGGCTGGCTCGTGGGATTCTCCGTGTTCGTGCAGCTGATCGCGCTTCCCCTCCTCTTCGCCTTGCGCGGCACGGGGCGGGCGCATTAGGGGTGTCCACACTGGACGCGAAATTCATCGGCTTCTTCCGCCTGATGGACGCCTGCGACCAGCCTGGCTGCCCCGTCTGTCGCTGCCTCTCGGCCGACTCGAAGCAATATCTCGAGACGCTGCTCTACGAGCACGTGACCGATCCGGACACGCGGCGACGGTTGCGCGTCTCCTGGGGATTCTGCGCGCAGCACGCGCGGATGCTGCGCGAGACCTCGAATCCGGCGTTCGGCGCCGCGATCCTCTGCGAGGACCTGCTGGGCGTGGTGATCCGGCGGCTCGAGCGCGCCACGGGGCCGGCGCGCGAGGGTCCGCGCGGCGTTCGACGGTGGCTCGGTCGGCTCGGCCGGCCCCGGCGCCGGGTCGGCCCGGGGGGGCTCACTGGGCCGCGCGCCCGGTGTCCGGCCTGCCGCGAGACGACCGATGCCGAAGACCGATACCTGCGTACGGCTCTCGCCTTCATCGGCAATCCTCAATTCGAATCGGCCTACGAGCGATCGGCGGGTCTCTGTGTGCCGCATCTGGTCGGTCTGCTCGAGCGCGGAGCCGGAACGCCGCAGGCGGCGGAGGTGGTCGCGCGAACGGTTCCCAAGTGGCGAGCGCTGCGCCGCGACTTGGCTGACTTCGTCGGCAAGCACGATTACCGAAACCGCACGCCGTTCACCGACGCCGAGGCCACGGCCTACCTGCGGGCGCTCGACATCCTGTCCGGAGGCCCTGGCGGCATCGGCGCCTGAGGGAAGCCATGAGGCAGTCGACCCGTCCCTGGCCGTGATATAGCGGGGTCGCCGTCGAGCGCTGAGGGAGAGCGGAGGCGCGCGGGAGCGCGGTCAGCGCTGCTGCTGCTTCTCGGACTGCATGAGACGCTCCTGGTGGTCGTGGAGCGCCTTGTCGTAGCGGCGGAGCATCTCGTCGCGCTGGGCGTGGAACTGCAGCCGCTCGGCGAGCATCCCCGCGAAGAAGGCCACCAGCACGACGACGACCAGAGCCAGCCCTTTCAGAACGCGCGTCGACTTGGACGCGGCGGAATCCCCCATGGCCGCTATAATATCAGACATGTCTAAGACCTGGACCGGGCTCGAGCGCCTGGCGCGCCGGATCGGCGGCACGCGCACGCTCGCCCTGCCGCTCATGCGGACGCTCGCGATCCTGGCCGGCGTCGTGTGGGTGCTGCTGGCGCCCGCCAGCTTTCGAGGCTGGGGACCGGTGCACACGGTTCTCCTCGCCTTCGCCGGCTACAGCGCCGGGCTCATGGCTGCCCTCGTGCGCTGGCCCGGCCGGGTGCTGCGGCTCAACGTCTTCGTCGTCGTCGCCGATCTCGCCTTCGCCCTGCTCCTGATCCGCTTCACCGGCGGCGCGCAGAGCACGCTCTTCCTGGCCCTGCTGCTGATCGCCGGCCTGCAGTCGTACTACTACGGGCTCAGCCGCGGCGTCGGGGTCGCCGTGGCCTCCGCTGTGGCCTACACGGCCGTGGTCTGGCCCACGATCGACACTATCGAATGGGCCAACATGGCGATCCGCCTCGTCATGCTCGTGGGCACGGCCATCGGCGTCGGGATCCTGGCCCAGGTGGAAGAGTCCGAGCGGATGAGAGTCCTCACGCTCACCGGTGAGGTGCAATCCCGCGAGCAGTTCATCCGCAGCGTGGTCGAAAGCCTGAGCGAGGGGCTGGTCGCCCTCGATCTCGACGGGCGCATCGTGACGTGGAATCGCGCCATCGAGTCGCGCTACGACGTCTCGGGCGTCGACGTCGTGGGCCGCCGGTTCCTCGACTGCTTCCCCAATTATCGGAAGGAAGCTCTCGCCCAGCCGCTCGAGCGGCTCCTCCGCGGCGAGATCGAGGGCTTCACCCTGGAGGCGGTCGAGCACGAGACGCGGCACAAGGGCCGGGTCGTCCAGAACCTCAAAGGCAGCCTCCTGCACCAGAACGGCCGGCCAGCGGGCGTGGTGCTCCTCATCGAAGACATCACCGAGCACGTCTCACTCGAGCGCTCGGCCCGCCAGGCCGAGAAGCTGGCCGCCCTGGGCACGCTGGCCGCCGGGCTCGCCCACGAGCTCAACAATCCCATCGGCATCATCTCCTCGCGCATCGAGATCATGCTGCTCGACGCCGAGTCCCAGCCGCTACCGGCGGAGGTGACCGAAGACCTGCAGGTGCTGCACCGCCATGCCCAGCGCGTGGCCCGCATCGCCCAGGGGCTGCTGTCCTTCGCGCGCCAGTCCTCGGGCCAACGCGGACCGGTGGACCTCAATCATCTCGTGGAGGAGACGCTGCTGCTGATCGAAAAGCAGGTCGCCCAGAGCGGCATCGCGGTCAAGCGGGCGCTGGCCCCGGAGCTGCCGCCGGTGCTGGGGGACAGCAACGCGCTCCAGCAGGTGGTGCTCAACCTGCTGACCAACGCGCGCGACGCCCTCGGCGGCGGCGGCGAGATCGCCGTGGAGACCCGCGTGGTGCCGGGCCATCCCGGCGGGGCGCGGCTCGTCGTTCGCGACACGGGTCCCGGGATTCCCCCCGATCTGCTGCCCAAGATCTTCGATCCGTTCTTCACGACGAAGTCGGACGGGACGGGCCTGGGACTCTCCATTTCGTACGGCATCGTGCGCGACCACCAGGGCACGGTCGACGTCCAATCGCGGCCGGGGCAGGGGACCACCTTCATCCTGACCTTCCCGGCCATGGTCGAAGGCTGACGGTCGTGAGCCGAGCCCGAGTGCTGATCGTGGACGACGAGCCGGACATGGTGGAGAACTGCGCGCGCATCCTGGGGCGCGCCGGCTACGACTGCCTCACGGCCACCGACCCGCGCCGCGGGCTGGCCATGCTCGAGGCCGAGCGGCCCGACCTGCTCCTCACCGACCTCAGGATGCCCGAGGTGGACGGCATGGAGCTGCTCCGTCGCGCGCGCGATCTCGACCCGGCGATGCCGGTCATCGTCTGCACGGCTTTCGCGACCATCGAATCGGCCGTCGCCGCGGTCAAAGAAGGAGCCTTCGACTATCTCCCGAAGAATTTCTCCGTGGAGCAGCTGCGGGTGGCCGTGGACCGGGCGCTGCGCCACCGCGGCCTGGAGATCGAGAACCGCAACCTCAGGGAGCAGCTGCAGCAGACCTACGGCCTCGAGAACATCATCGGTCGAAGCCCGGCCATGACGCGCGTCTTCGAGCTGGTGAAGAAGGCTGCGCGGTCCGAAGCCAATATCCTGGTCATCGGGGAGTCCGGCACGGGCAAGGAGCTCATTGCCCACGCGATCCACGCCAACAGCCCGAGGGCCACCCAGGCCTTCGTGCCGGTGGACTGCGCCTCGTTGCCGGAGAACCTGCTCGAGTCGGAGCTGTTCGGCCACGAGAAGGGTGCCTTCACCGGCGCCGTGCGGAGCAAGCCCGGCCTGATGGAAGTGGCCCATCGGGGCACGCTGTTCCTCGACGAGATCGCCGAGATGCCGATCGGTCTCCAGGTCAAGCTGCTGCGCGCGCTGCAGGAGCGGCAGATCCGGCGCGTGGGCGGCACCACCTTCGTGGACGTCGACGTGCGCGTGGTCTCCGCCACGAACCGCGATCTGCGGGAAGCCGTGCTCAAGGGACAGTTCCGCGAGGAGCTCTACTACCGGGTCAACGTGATCGCGATCCCGCTGCCGCCGCTGCGCGAGCGCGCCGGCGACGTCCGGCTGCTGGCTCACGCCTTCCTCAAGAAGTACAGCCAGGGACGGGCGCGGGGCATCGAGGACAGCGCCATGTCCGCGCTCGAGGCCTACCCCTGGCCCGGCAACGTGCGGGAGCTGCAGAACATCATCGAGCGCGCCTGCGCGCTCGCCGAGGGTGACAC
>DASSSH010000199.1:0-2155 GCA_035708525.1 Candidatus Methylomirabilota bacterium | reverse complement strand
GCGCGCATCTCAGCCGGTTGCTTCGGAGTGACTCGGATGTTGAACGCCTGGCCGGTCAGGGAGAACTGCCTCCCGATCTCCACCTGGCGCGGCTCAGCGCGGCGCGGCTTGCTCCAGACCCGCACGCTATTGAGGATCGCCCTCAGAGTCTCCAGATGCCCTGGGGCGGCTTCGGCGAAGAGGAGCCATATGGTCTCGCCATTCGACAGATCGAGGGCAAAGATCGGCCCCTTCGGCTGCTTCTCGATCTTCTTCGGGTCGACGCTTTCGTGGACTTCGGTCAAGGAGATTTCGTAGCCCTGTAGCCCCTGGGCGGTCCTGAAGGTCGAGCGGATTTTCCCATCGATGCAGTACGTGCTGCCGTCGGGCCCGTCGGCCTGACAGTGCAGCGCGGCGACGTAGAGCGCAAAGCTCGATGCTGAGACCGGCGAGCCCGATTGCAGCATCACCTCACGGTGAGAGGGGCTCATGTCGCTCATGGTCAGGCCGAGCAGCCAGCGCGTCTGTCTTCCCTCTCCCAAGCCGAGATTGGCGGAGAATGCGCAGAAGTCTTTGGCTCCGGAGGGGTTGAGTCGGTAGGTGGACGGGTACTTGAACTCGATGCCGCAGGCCTTATCGGTATAGGTGATCCACGCGGGCGATTCCGCCGCGACCGTCGCATGCGCTCCCGCCGATAGGATGACGAGCGCGGTGAGGCCCAGCAGGACTAGCGATGCGACGCTGCCTCGCCCCCGCAGCCCCCAGCCCTCCGAGTCCTCGCCCATGCCCGTCTCCTCGTACTCACGAAGCTATAGCAAGCCCGCTGCCACCCCACCCGCGGGGCAAGTGCGCGCGGAATATGGACCTCTCCCTTGGGAGGGAGAGACACCCTGAGCGCTGAGCGACACTCCTGGTGTCGAAAGTTTGTCTTACAGCTCGGGCTTCTCAGCGCGGACGGCCGGTCATTCACGGGTGTATCATCCCCCCAGACCTTCGGACGGGAGGATGCGTCCATGCGACGAGTCGCCCTCGCCGCCGCAGTGTTCCTCGCGTTCCTCTGTTGGCGCCCACCTGAGGCGCTGGGGCTGACGCATCATGCCGGCCAACCTCACGCCTGAGTACAAGGCCGCCGAAGCCGCCTTCCGCAAGGCGCGCGACCCAGGGGAGCGCCTGGAGCGACTGCGGGAGATGCTGCGCGTGATCCCAAAGCACAAGGGCACCGATCATCTCCAGGGCGACATCAAGCGGCGGATCAAGGAGCTGGCCGAAGAGATCGAGCGGCCGCAGAGGGGCGGCGCCCGCGGGGGCCCGCCGCTGGTCATCCGGCCCGAGGGCGCAGCGCAGATCGCGCTGATCGGACCGCCGAACGTGGGCAAGTCCTCGCTCCATGCACGCCTCACCGGCTCCGCCGCGCGGAGTGCCCCCTATCCCTTCACGACCCAGTATCCCGAGCCGGGCATGATGCCTCACGAGGACATTTCCTTCCAGCTCGTGGACCTGCCGGCCATCGCACTCGAGCACCCGGTGCCCTGGCTCGCCAGCACCCTGCAGACGGCTGATGCCGCACTGCTGGTCATGGATCTCTCGGACCCCGAGTGCCTCGAGCAGGTCGAGACCGTTCGCACCGTCCTGCGCGAGCGCCGCGTGACCCTCATCGATCGCTGGGGGCCGGCGGGAGAGTCCGCCGGCGCCGCCGCGGAGGGCGAGGAGGACCCCTTCGCGCTGCGGCTCCCGGCCCTCCTCCTGGCAAACAAGGCGGAGGGCCTCGCCGACGCGGCCGCCGAGCTGCGGGCGTTTCTGGACGTCACGGGCCTTCGCTATCCCGCCCTCGCCGTGTCGGCGACCACCGGGCTCGGCCTCGGCCAGATCGGCCCCTGGCTGTTCAGCCATCTTGGTGTCGCCCGCGTCTACACCAAGGCGCCGGGCCGCCCGGCCGACCGGGCCCGGCCCTTCGTCCTCCACCGCGGCCAGACCGTGGAGGACGTCGCGCGGCTCGTTCACAAGGACCTCGCGCACTCGCTCCGTTACGCGCGCGTCTGGGGCACGGCCGGATTCGACGGGCAGCAGGTGGGGCGTGAGCATCCGGTGGCGGACGGCGACGTGGTCGAGCTGCATTCCTGAGGTCTCGCGGCCTTGCAGCCGACCCTCTGATCTCCCGAAAGGGCTCTGAATGCTC
>DASSSH010000198.1:0-4919 GCA_035708525.1 Candidatus Methylomirabilota bacterium | reverse complement strand
GCGGACGAGCTCCATGACGAGCTTGCCGCACTCGTAGGCGACCTCTTCCTTGCGGGGATCGATGGCCGGCACCCCGTTCCACCCCATGGGCGAGATGCCGAGCATCTCGTAGGCCGTCGACATCGTGTTCGCGGTGAACTGCCCGCCGCAGGCGCCCTCGCCCGGGCAGGCGTGATCCTCCACGTCCTTGAGCTCGGCCGCGGAGATCTTGCCGGCGTTGTAGGCGCCGAGGGCTTCGAATACGTCCTGGATGGTCAGGTTGCGATTCGCAAACGGACCCGAGGTCCCCGCGCAGCGCCCGAACATGATGGAGCCGCAGTAGAGCATGAGCCCCGGGATGTCGAGCCGCCCCAGCACCATGGTCATCCCGGGGATGGTCTTGTCGCAGCCGGAGATGGTCACCAGCCCGTCGAACATGTGGCTGCGCGCCACCAGCTCCACCGAGTCCGCCACCACCTCGCGGCTGATCAGAGAGCCCTTCATGCCCTCCGTGCCCATCGTGATGCCGTCCGTGATGGAGATGGTGTTGACCTCGATGGGCGTGCCGCCGGCCGCGCGGATGCCCTGCATCACCTTGTCGGCCAGCTTCCGATGATTCCAGTTGCAGGGCATGGTCCCGATCCAGGCGTGGGCGACGCCGATCTGGGGCCGGGAAAGATCCGCGTCGCTGAATCCGACCGCCTTCATCATGGCGCGGGCGGGCGCCCGGTCGGGGCCTTCGAGAAGGACGCGGCTTCGCTTGCGGGGGTCGACGGCCATCGGAAGACTCCTTTGTCGTGTCGTGGACCAGCGGTGGAGGGATTCTACAGCAGCTCCCGGAGCGGGACCAGCCGGTAGCCCGCGCCCCGCAGCCCCGCGATCAGGGACGGCAGCGCGGCCAGCAGCCGGCTTCCCGCCCCTGGGACGCCGTCGGCATCGTGCAGGTCGAAGATCGCGCCGGGGCGTGCGCGCCCGGCGGCGAACCGCAGCTGAGCCTCGGGCGTCACGGCGTGGCGGCCTTCGGGCTGGACCGTCCAGAAGATGCAGGGCGTCCCCAGCGCCTTCAGCGTGGCGAACATGGCCAGGTTGGTCTTCCCCCACGGCGGGCGGAAGAACCTGGGCGCTTGCCCTGCCACACGGGCGATGACGTCGTGACCGCCGCGCATCTCGCGCGCGGTCTCGCGCGGCCCCAGGCGCCAGAGGCTCCGGTGGCTCAAGGTGTGGTTGCCCAGATCGTGGCCTTCGGCCGCGATCCGGCGCGCCAGGGCCGGCAGCCGCGCGGCGCGGCGGCCGATGAGGAAGAAGGAGGCCTGGACGCCCTCGCGGGCGAGGACGTCGAGTACCGCCGGGGTATGCTCCGGATCCGGCCCGTCGTCGAAGGTCAGCGCGACGGCGCGATCATCTCGCCGTCCACGCCACACACACGCGAGCGTCAGGAGATGAGAGCCCCACGTGTAGGCGCCCCAGAGGGCCGGAGCCGCCAGCAGCCACGCCGCCCGCGTCACGACGCGCGTTCTCGCGCGGCCGCCTGCCCCTCCAGCACCAATTCGACGATCTGTCGGGCTGCCTGCGGTCGCCGGTAGAGACGGATTCGCTCACGGATGTTCTTGAGCAGAACCGGATCGCGGAGCGCCGCCCCGATGACTCGCTGGAGCTGCGCGGGTGAGCTCGCGACCAGCGCCACGCCGGCCATGGCGGCGAAGCGCTCGTTCCGCGCCTCCTGGCCCGGCAGCGACCCGAAGCAGATGACGGGCAGCTCGGCGGCCAGCGCCTCGCCCAGCGTGAGCCCCCCCGCCTTGGTGACGAGGAAATCCGCCGCCGCCATGAGCTGGCGCACGTTGTCGACGTAGCCGAACACCTTCACCCGGCCTTCCTTGCCGGCGACCAGCTGCCTGAGGCGCGACTCCAGCCGCTCTTCGCGACCGGCGACGACCATCGCCTGCAGCGGCTCCTCCATCTTCAGCAGCACCCGCGTCGCCTCCTCGAGACGCCCGAACCCGCCGCTGGAGCCGTCCATGAAGAGCAGCACCGGCAGCCGTGGCGACAGGCCGAGGGCCAGCCGCGCGGCCGCGCGCTCCTCCGAGGGCCGCGCGAAGTCCGGGGCCACGGGAATCCCCGTCACCGTCACGCGGCTTCGCGGCACTCCGCGCGCGATGAGATCGTGGGCGATCTCCTCCGCCGGCACGCAGTACCGGTCGACGTGAGGATAGATCCATTGCGTGTGCGCGACGAAATCCGTGAACACCGTCGTGTGGGCGGGAATGGGCACGCCGCGGGACTTGAGGACCGACAGCGCGGCCACGGGAGTCGGATGGACCGACACCACGTGGTCCGGGGGATCGGCGAGGATCAGCCGGCGCAATTTGCGCGTCCCGATGCGATTGAGCCCCATGAGCAGCGGTGAGGACACGCTGATCTGGTCGCCCAGCCAGTAGGCCATGCCCCAGAGGACGGGCGCCCGGCGCAGCACGTCGTAGTAGAGGTCCCGTGTCACGCGGTCGAACTCCGGGTGAACGAGATCGCGGAAATGGTCGACGACCTGGGCGAGCGCGCCGGCACGCCGGAACTCCTCGGCTAGAGTCTGGGCGACGCGGTTGTGGCCCGAGCCATACGAGGCCGTCAGAACCAGGATGCGCCGGTGCGCTGGGCTCATGGCGCGGGCCGACGGGCGACGAGCAGGGTGAGCCGCCCCGACTGGACGACTTCGTCCCGCTGGTTGAGGATGTCGCGCTTCTCGATGATCACGCCGGCCTCTCGCAGGGGGCGCTTGTTCACCGTCCTCGAGACGCTGCGGATGGTATCCCCGACCCGCGCCGGCCGGAGGAATTGCCATTCGAAGCCCATGAAGGCCAGGACGACCAGCGGCGGCTGGGGCACCCTCCAGCCGAGCCCCGAGGACAGACAGAGCGGCAGCAGATCGTGCACTGCCAGCGGATCCGCCGGCCGGGCGTCGATCAGTCCACCGAAGAGGTTCATGTGGGTTTCGGTCAGGGTGATCGCCGGCGTCTCCAGCGGAGCGCCGATCTCCACATCTTCGAAATACACCTGGCGCCCAGTGCCGCCCGTCATCCCCGGGTCACGCCCGCACGTCGCGCGATCAGATGCTCCGTCTCCCCTTCCTGCACGACCTCGCCCCGCTGGTTCAAGATGCGCCGCTCGATGGTGATGACGCCACTGCCGGGCGCCTCCCCGTCCCGCTTGGCGGCGACGCGTGCGCGGACGTGGATGGTGTCGCCGATCTTGATGGGGCCCTTGAACTTCCATCTCAACGCGGCGAATCGCTCCGAGTCCCCCGGAGGCATCACCCGCCCCAGCAGCCCGTGCTGGATGGAGAGCCCCAGCAGGCCGTGGGCGATCCGCTCGCCGAAGATCGAGGCTTTCATGTGCTCGGCGTCGGTGTGAAGCACGTTATAGTCGCCGGAGAGGCCGGCGAAGATCACGATGTCCGCTTCCGTGACCGTCCGGCCCGGGGAGGTGTACTCCTCCCCGACGCGGATGTCCTCGAAATACAGCCCGGTCTGAGCGTTCACGAGGCATTAGGATAGCATGCTGCGGCGGCCGTGGACCGAGCCTGGATGGCGGGAACCCCCCGGTGGGGGGCGGGCGCGAGACGGGTGGGGACGCTAGCGGAACAGCGCTCCGGCGGCCTGGCGCAGCATCGGCACTCCACGCACCTCCTGGTCGAACAGGGGCACGACGGATCGCACGTTGCCATCGAACTTCTCCCAGATGGTCTTCATGTGATCATCCTGCATTTTGACTCGGTTCCGGACGAACTCGGGCACGTCGGCTCCGAGCGCCTGCTGATCCAGCACCATGTTGACCACCACCCCGCCCACCGGAATTCCGAAGTCGTGGAACCAGCCGATGAACCGCGTGATCACCGCGATGGGGAGCGCTTCGGGCAGCGTTACGAAGAAGAAGGCGGTCTTCTCCGCGTCGGTCAGGAGCTGGCGTGCCTGCCCCATGCGGGTCCGAAACTGCAGGAGATAATCCAGGAGCGGGTCTTCCTGCTTCTTCTTGGTGAAGGAAAGCATCTCGCGGAGCGACCGAGCTTCCTCCCGGGACTTGAGCATCTTGTCCACCCAGAGCGAGTAGACCTTGGACATGCCGAGGAGCCGGCGCGCGTTGGCGGTAGGGGCCGTGTCGAACACGTAGACGTCGTACTCGTCCTTCAGCATGAGCTCGACCATGTTCTCGAACATGGCCGACTCCTCGAAGGCCGGGTTCATGGTGGCCGACTCCACGAAGTCGTCCGCCTTGGTGGAGATGTCGGCGAATTTGAGGAACCACTGGATCTTCTCCCGGATCTCCTTCTTGGAGCGCTCGATCGTGTCCCGGGTATCGATCTCATATGCCCAGAGGTTCCGCGCATCCGTGACCGCGGTGTGCCCTCGGGAGACATCCTGAACGAGGAGCCCCGACAGGCTGTGGACGGGGTTCGTGGAAGCGAGGAGCGTGCGCCGCCCTTGCTCCCCGAGCCAGAGCGCGGTCGCGCCGGCCAGCGCGGTTTTGCCGACGCCACCCTTGCCGCCGAAGAAGAGATACTTGAGCCCCGGATGACCGCCGACGTATGCCCGCATCGAAGTGGTGACGGCCGCGGGCGCGCTCATGCCGCGGCCCCTTCGAACAGCCGCTTGGCCAGCCGCTCGATCATCGGGAGCCCGGTGATGTCACGCTCCATCTCGGGCACGTGGGCGAGGATCTGAGCGCCGAAGGTCGACTGAATGTCCTTCATGTACTTCTGCTGCATGGTGATGCGGTTCCTGAGATAATCCGGGATCTTCCCCGCGCCCAGGTCGGGCGGCAACACCCTGTTCACTACGTATCCGGAAAGCGGCACGTCGAACTTCGAAAACAGCTCTGCCGCCTTCCGGGTGTCGAGGATAATCATCTCCTCTGGCACCAGCACGAAGAAGAAGGCGGTCCTGCGCTTGTCC
>DASSSH010000197.1:0-3779 GCA_035708525.1 Candidatus Methylomirabilota bacterium | reverse complement strand
TCGGGCGCCTCCACGGCCGCCACCCGGTCCTTCAGCATCTTGGCCGACGTGCCCCGGTAGCGCTCGAAGGAGAACTTCACGTCCTCGGCGGTGACGGGATCGCCGTTGTGGAAGCGTGCCCCTTTCCGGAGAACGAACTCGTAGACGAGGCCGTCCTTGGAGACCGACCACGACTCGGCCAGGCTCGGCGTGATCGGGTGGCCCGGCATGGGCTTGACCATGGCGTCGTGCAGCGCATAGAGCACCATGAAGGGCGTGATGATGCCGGGCGTCTCGGCGGGATCGAACCAGGTCGGCGCCAGCGAGATGTGCACGCCCCAGGTGAGCTGGCCCTCCGGGGCGGCCGATCCCGTGCTGGGCGCGGCGACCAGGACGAGCAGAAGGGTGAGCAGGGCCAGAACGAGCGCGCGTCGAGAGACCATGGGCAACGCCTCCTTGATCTGGGCGCGAGCGCAGAGCGGAACGGTGGGCCGATTATCGCCGAATCGTCCCCCCTGTCAACGAGGACTCCCCTCTCCCTGCTGGGGGAGCGGACAAGGCAAGGGCCGCCGGTCGGGCGTCACCACTTCCACACCCGCGGGTCGAAGAAGAAGGGCTCCGGACGGCCGATGCGGATGCGCTTGAAGGCCCGGTGCGACGGATTCAGCAGGTAATTCACCTCCTGCGGAATAACGGCCGAGGGAACGGCGAGCACCGCGGATTGTCGGCCCTCCGCCCACCGCGTGCCGATGTCAGCCAGCTCGGGCGGCGGCGAGGTCGCGCGCCAGTTCGCCGGGAGATCTGAGACTCGCACGTGGGTGATCGAGATGGAATCTGCAATGTCGACCGGGACGGCGACGAGACTCCTCAGCGGCAGGGGTCGGCTCAGATGCACGAGCAGCTCGAGAGCGGCCAGCGCCAACGAGGAAGAGGTGTAGACAACGGGGACGCCCCGATGATTCCAGCGGCCTCCCCGGAGGCGCGCACCCTCTCCGTCGAACGCGCGCCGCCGTGCCCTCGAGATGCGCCAGACGCGGATCAGCTGTAGACGCCGTGGTCGATGCGGACGAGAAGCGTCTCGACCTGCTCGGCGCCGAGATCACTGCCGAGCTGATCGAAGGGGGCGTGGCCGCCGAGCGCGCTGTTCGGTGTGCGGAGCCACTCGCTGGCGATCTCGCGCGTCTCGAGCACGTCTTCGGCGACTGCCGCCACTCGGGCGAGCCTCACGAGGCGGTCCGACTCCTCGGCCGAGAGGCGCTGCTCCTTCTTCCGGCGCGCGAGGGTCCGCGGCGGCAGGCCGAGAACCTGTGCCAGGCGGGCGACCGGGACCTCGTACCGCTTCGCGACGGCCTCCAGTGCCGCGAAGGGCAGCCCGGCCCGCGCCCGGTGGATGACCGCGGTGTAATCGGCCAGCCGCTCCCTCAGGACGCTCCGGCCCCCGAGGGTCTCCGCGATCTTCGTGGCTGAGATCATGACCCCTCCTGCAATCTGGCACCCATTATAGCGCCAAATGGCAATGGGGTCAGGTCTTGAATTACGACAAAAGGTGCTCAAAAACGTCAGGCCATCGACTGCCAAGAAACGGCAGCAAATGTCGTATTTCAAGACCTGACCCCACGGAGGCGGGGGTTGAGGGCGTCGTTGAGCCCCTCGCCGACGAGGTTGATGGCGAGGACCGTGAGCAGGATCGCGATTCCCGGAATGGCGCACAGCCACCAGGCCACGCGCAGGACGCCGCGCCCGGCTCCCACCTGGAAGCCCCAGCTCATCACGTTGGGATCCGTGAGGCCGAGGAAGGAGAGGCCCGACTCGATCAGGATGGCCGTGGCCACCATCAGCGAGCCGAGCACGATGATCGGCGCCAGGCAGTTGGGCAGGATGTGGCGGAAGATGATGCGCCCGTCGCGCATGCCGAGCCCGACGCAGGCCTGGACGAAGTCACGCCGCCGCGTGGCCAGGAACTCGCCGCGCACGAGCCGCGCCACCGCCGGCCACGAGACGACGGTGATGGCGATGACCGTGCTCTGAACGGCCGGCCCCAGCACGGCCACCAGCACGATGGCGAAGAGGAAGGACGGGATGGTCTGGAAGAACTCCGTCAGGCGCATGAGGAGATCGTCTACCGCGCCCCCGTAGAAGCCGGCCAGCCCGCCCAGCGCCGTCCCCACCGAGACCGCCATCGCCGTGGCGACGAGGCCGATCATCAGCGAGGTGCGCGCGCCGTGGGCGATGCCTGCCGCGACGTCGCGCCCGAGCGTGTCGGTGCCGAGGGGGAACTGGCTGAAGGGTGGGGAGAGCGGCCGGCCCGCCAGCCGGAACGGGCTGCCCGGGTAGAGCCACGGCGCGGCCAGCGCCACGCAGACGACGGCCGCCAGGATCACGAGGCCCAGCACCGCCGCGCGGTTGCGCCGGAAGCGGCGTAAGAACGCGCCCACGAGGACGGCGGCCTCAGCCCACCTCGATCCGCGGATCGAGCAGGGCATAGACGAGGTCCACGGCGAGGTTGACCAGCACCACGGTGCAGGCCGAGAGGAAGAAGATGCCCAGCAGCAGGTTCAGGTCGCGGGCGAAGAGCGATTGAAAGGCGAGCAGGCCGAGCCCCGGCCAGCCGAACACCGTCTCGACGATCACCGAGCCGCCGAGGAGGCCACCCATCTGCACTCCCGCCATGGTCACCACGGGCAGGAGGGCGTTGCGGAGCGTGTGGGCGAAGACGATGCGCCGCTCGCTCAGCCCCTTGGCCCGAGCGGTGGTCACGTAGTCCATCCCCGCCTGCTCCAGCAGCGCCGCGCGCATCAGCCGCGTGTAGAGGGCCATGTAGAAGAGCGACAGCGAGGTCGCGGGCAAGATCAGATGCCGCCCCACGTCCAGCACGCGCGCCCAGCCCTCCTTGAAGGCGCCGATCGACTCCATGCCGCTCGTCGGGAGCCAGCCGAGCTGGATCGAGAAGAGCACGATCAGCATGAGGCCGAGCCAGAAGAGCGGCGTCGCGTAGGAGACGAGCGCGAAGATCGAGATCACGGTGTCGCGCCAGGAATTGAGCCCCGTGGCGGCCAGCAGCCCCAGCAGGACGCCGGCGCCCACCGACACCACCAGCGTCGTCGTCATCAGCAGGAGGGTCGGCCCGAGCCGCGTCAGGATCAGGGTGAAGACCGGCTGGTCGTGGCGGAAGGAGTAGCCGAGATCGAGCGCGAGGGTGCGCCGGATGTAGGAGAGGAGCTGCAGCCACAGCGGCTGGTCCAAGCCGAAGCGAGCGCGCAGCTGCGCCATGTACTCGGGCGTGGCCGAGCCCGCCTCGCCCGCCAGCACCGTGGCGGCATCGCCCGGCGCCAGGTGCAGGAGCAGGAAATTGAGCACGACGATGGCCAGGATGATCGGGACGGCCTGGAGGAGCCGGCGGAGGACGTACCGGGCCCGGGGCGTCATCTATAGAGAAGGAGGAAGCCGCCGGCCCCGGGGTCGGAGCCGGCGGCAAGGCGCGAGCGCTACGGCTTCATCCAGGCCCGGTCGAAGGAGGCGTAGACCCCGAGCGGGCTGGTGACGACGTCCTGGAAGCGGTTGTTGTACATGTTGACGAACTGCATGTCGAAGAGCCAGACGATGGGGCTGTCCTCGACGACGATTTTCTGGAACTCCTTGTACAGCGCCGCGCGCTTGGCGTGGTTGGCCTCGGTGGTCGCCTGCTTCAGCAGCTCGTCGACCTTGGGATTGCTGTAGTTCGTGCTGTTGACGAACACCGTTCCCTGGCGGATCTGGTCGGTCAGGTACTGCCGGTGCACGCCCAGCACCGGGTCGGCCAG
>DASSSH010000196.1:0-5586 GCA_035708525.1 Candidatus Methylomirabilota bacterium | reverse complement strand
CTTTCTATGACGAGCTCTGCTACATGCTCGCCACTCAGGTGGCCGCGCCCAATTCCCCCCAGTGGTTCAACACCGGGCTGCACTACGCCTACGGCCTCACCGGCCCGGCCCAGGGACACTATTACGTCGACCCCGATGCGGGTGCGCTCACCCGGGCCACCTCCGCCTACGAGCGCCCGCAGCCGTCGGCGTGCTTCATCCAGTCCGTGGCCGACGACCTCGTCAACGACGGCGGCATCATGGATCTCTGGACGCGCGAGGCCCGCATCTTCAAGTACGGCTCGGGCACGGGCTCCAACTTCTCGGCCCTGCGCGGCGAGAACGAGCCCCTGTCGGGCGGCGGGAAGTCCTCCGGGCTCATGTCCTTCCTCAAGATCGGCGACCGGGCGGCTGGGGCCATCAAGTCCGGCGGCACCACCCGCCGCGCGGCCAAGATGGTGGTCCTCGACCTGGATCACCCGGACATCCTCGAGTTCATCCGCTGGAAGGTCGTCGAGGAGCAGAAGGTCGCCTCCCTCGTCGCAGGCTCCCGGCTCGGCAAGCGGCGGCTCCAGGCGGTGCTCGATGCCGCTACGACCCCCACGGGCATCGAGGCCGACCCCAAAAAGAACCCGGCGCTGCGTTCCGCCGTCCGCGAGGCCCGCGCTGCGATGGTGCCGGACTCCTATATCCAGAAGGTGCTCCACCTCGCCTCCCAAGGCGTCACCGAGCTGCACTTCCCCGAGTACGAGACCGACTGGGACAGCGAGTCCTACCTCACCGTGTCGGGCCAGAATTCCAACAACAGCGTGCGCGTTCCCAACGAATTCTTCGACGCGCTCGACACCGGCCGTGAGTGGCCCCTCCGGCGGCGCACCGACGGCAAGGTAGCCAAGACGATCCCCGCCGCCGAGCTCTGGAACGAGATCGCCTACGCCGCCTGGGCCTGCGCCGATCCCGGGGTGCAGTACGACACGACGATCAACGAATGGCACACCTGCCCCGAGGACGGGCGGATCAACGCGACTAATCCCTGTTCCGAGTACTGCTTCTTGGACGACACGGCGTGCAACCTGGCCTCGATCAACCTGGTGAAGTTCCTGCGCGAGGACGGGTCGTTCGACGTCGAAGGCTTCCGCCACGCCTGCCGGCTGTGGACCGTGGTGCTCGAGATCAGCGTGCTGATGGCGGCCTACCCGAGCCCGACCATCGCCCAGAAGAGCTGGGACTACCGGACCCTGGGGCTGGGCTACGCCAATATGGGCACGGTGCTCATGCGCAAGGGCATCCCCTACGATTCGCCGGAGGCTGTCGCCATCTGCGGCGCGCTGACCGCGCTCATGCACGGCGAAGCCTACGCGACCTCCGCCGAGATGGCCCGCGACCTTGGCCCCTTCCCGGGCTTCCAGCGCAATCGCCCCCACATGCTGCGGGTGATGCGCAACCATCGGCGCGCCGCCTACAACGCGAAGCCCACCGAGTACGAAGCCTTGACCATCACGCCGCGGGGCATCGATCCGGCCCACTGCCCGCCTCCGTTGCTCCAGGCAGCCCGCGAGACCTGGGACCGCGCGGTCGGGCTGGGCGAGACCTATGGCTACCGCAACGCGCAGGTGACCGTGCTGGCGCCGACCGGCACGATCGGGCTCGTCATGGACTGCGACACCACCGGCATCGAGCCCGACTTCGCCCTGGTCAAGTTCAAGAAGCTGGCGGGCGGCGGTTACTTCAAGATCATCAACCAGAGCCTGCCCGTTGCGCTGAGGACCCTTGGCTACAGCCAGACGCCGATCGACGACATCGTCGCCTACTGCGTGGGGCGCAAGACACTCAAGGGCGCGCCCTTCATCAACCACGACACGCTCATGGCCAAGGGCTTCGACTCGGCCGGCATCGGGCGGATCGAGGCAGCGCTGGAGGGCTCCTTCGACATCACCTTCGCCTTCAACGCCTGGACCCTGGGCGAGGGCTACATCCAGGAGCGGTTGGGCCTCAACGCGGCCCGGCTCGGCGAGTGGAACGGCAACCTGCTCCGGGCGCTGGGCTTCACCCTGGCCGAGATCGAGGCGGCCAACGACTTCTGCTGCGGCACCATGACCGTGGAGGGGGCGCCGCACCTCAAGGCCCAGCATCTGCCCGTCTTCGACTGCGCTAATCGCTGCGGCAAGAAGGGGCAGCGCTTCATCCCGGTGGAGGCTCACATCACCATGATGGCCGCCGCCCAGCCCTTCCTCTCGGGCGCCATCAGCAAGACCATCAACATGCCCGTGGACGCCACCATCGAGGATGTCAAGAACGCCTACCGCTCGGGCTGGCTCAGCATGCTTAAGGCTGTGGCTCTCTACCGGGACGGCTCCAAGCTCTCGCAGCCGCTCAGCGCCACCGTGGACGACGAGGAGGAGGCTGCGGCGGCGGATGTCCAGGCTGTGGCCGAGAAGATGGCCGAGCGCGTGGTGACCAAGTACCTGCGCGAGCGGCACCGGCTCCCCGACCGGCGCTCCGGCTACACCCAGAAGGCCGTGGTGGGCGGCCACAAGGTCTATCTGCGCACGGGCGAGTACGAGGACGGCTCCCTCGGCGAGATCTTCCTCGACATGCACAAGGAAGGCGCCGCATTCCGGTCCCTGATGAACTGCTTCGCCATCGCGATCTCGCTGGGGCTGCAGCACGGCGTGCCGCTCGAGGAGTTCGTGGACGCCTTCGTCTTCACCCGCTTCGAGCCCAACGGGATGGTCAAGGGCAACGACCGGATCAAGATGTCCACCTCGGTCATCGACTACGTCTTCCGGGAGCTGGCCATCACCTACCTCGGCCGTACCGATCTCTCCCATGTGCCCGAGGAGGATCTGCGCAGCGACGCGCTCGGCAGCAAGCCCGGCCAGGGACCGGTCGAGGAGCCCGAGCCCGCCCCGGCGGCGCTGCGGCCGGCGAGCCCCCATCTCACGGCGCGCGCCATCGCCCCGGTGAGCGGCGGCAGCGGCGGGCTCGCCGCAGCCAAGCTGCTCTCGGCCTCCGAGTTGGCGCGGCTCAAGGGCTACGAGGGGGATCCCTGCGGCGACTGCGGTCAGTTCACCATGGTGCGTAACGGTACCTGTCTCAAGTGCATCACTTGCGGTACTACGACCGGCTGCTCGTAGCCGGCGTCTGAGCCCCCTCACCGCCTCCCCAAAACCGGGGAGGGGGTCCGTTCTTGGCCTGACTCGGCGGTTTGACGCATAGCGGTCATGAGGTCCTTGCAGGCGGCGCGGGCGCGGGAGGATGCTGTGCCTCGCCAGGACTACCAACCATACTGAAGACGGGCCGTTAGCCCGCCGCCGGTCGTCCTGCGGGACCCGGCATGGAACACCTGGGCCCGAAACGCCGCGCGCGTTTCGGGTGCACTCATCGGGGAGGCCTCCAGCCTCCCCGTTTCTTTGCCTCGATCCGAGCCCGGAGGCTACGTCATGGCGCGCTTCAGGACGGCACTGTGCGATCTGCTCGGCATCGAGTATCCGATCTTGCAATCGGGCATGGGTGGCGCAGCGGGGCCCGAGCTGGTCGCGGAGGTGTCGCGCGCGGGCGGCCTCGGCATCCTGGCCGGGCTCAGGCTGACTGCCGATCAGCTGCGTGCCAGCATCCGTCGGGTGCGCGAGCTCACCGACCGACCGTTCGGTGTGAACCTGTGGCTGCACACCGAGCTCCTGCCGCCAGCCGACGTATCCAAGATCCCCGAGGCGACGGTGCGGCAGGTGCAGGACACGCTCAATCAATTCCGGACGAGGCTCGGGATCGCGAGGACGGAGGGACGGCCACCCGGGGTCCCCGACGTCATCGCCGGGGCCTTCGAGGTCATCCTGGAGGAGCGCGTGCCGGTCTGGAGCATCGGCCTCGGCAATCCAGATCCGGCTTGGGTCACGCGCTGCCACGAGCGCGGCATCACGATCATCGCCATGGTCGCGACGGCGGAGGATGCGCGGGCCGTGGTGGCCTCCGGCGTGGATATCGTCGTGGCCCAGGGGGCCGAGGCTGGCGGTCATCGCTCGACGTGGGTCAAGCCGGCCGCGCGCGAGGCGGCCCAGATCGGCACCGTGACGCTCGTGCCCCAGATCGTCGATGCCGTCAACGTGCCCGTGGTGGCCTCGGGAGGCATCGCGGACGGTCGCGGGCTGGTGGCGGCGCTGGCGCTGGGCGCTCAGGGCGTGCTCTTCGGCACCCGCTTCGTGGCCACGCGCGAGGCGACGGTGCCCGAGTTCTGGAAGAAAGCGATCCTCGAGCGGAGCGGCGGGGCGACCACGGTCACGGATGCCATCACCGGCCTCTATGCCCGGTACGTCCGCAACACCTTTACGGAGGAGTACGCTGCCTCGGGCGCGCCCGTGTTCCCGGCCCTGGTGCAGTCGCAAGCGGCCCAGGACATTTTCCAGGCCGCGGCGGCGCGACAGGAGCCCGACTACTTCCCGATGCCCACCGGGCAGAGCATGGGGCTGATCCATGATCTGCCCGGCGCCGGTGAGGTGGTGGAGGCGATCGTGAGAGAGGCGCGCGCCGTGCTGGAGAAGCTGCCGACGCGCGTCACGCTGAGCTAGGCTGGCGGCGTCAGCTGCCGCCGATCAGGGCCTTGTACAACTCGACGCCGACGGGTGACAGATCGCTGCGCGTCTCGATGGGCAGCCCGGAGTTGGTCCAGGCGCCGAGGCCGCCCTTGAGGATCATCACTTCTTTGAATCCCAGCTTCCTCAGGTCTCGCGCCATCCTGGCGCTTGTGGCTTCGTCGGGTCAGGTGCAGTAGGCGACCACGGGTCGCGTCGTGTCCAGCTCGAGCCCGGCCTTGCCGCTCTCCAGCTCCTCGGGAGCGAGCCGCACCGAGCCTGGAATCTTGATGGGCATCTGCTCGTAGGAGGCGGCCTTGCGCGTGTCCAGGATGACGGGCTGCTTGCCCGACTCGATCAGCCGGACCACGTCGGAGGGGCTGATCCGGTAGCGGTTCTTCTGCCAGCGGAAGAAGAGCTGGCCGCCGTAGCCGCCGGCGCTCAGCAGGGTCACGCCGATCGTCACCCAGAACCACGGGAACGGCCGCGGCGGCGGGTTCTTCACCTTCTCCCGCCCCTCGCCCAGCATGCGCTTGACGTCGGGCTGATTGGGCAGGAGCTTGTCGGTCTCCTCGAAGCGCCGCACGGCGCCCTTCCAGTCCTCGCTGAAGTACGCGCGCAGCCCGAGGAACCAGGCGTCGTTGAACTTGCTCGTCGCGTTGAGGTTGACGGGGGTGCCGACGACGAAGCCCTTCACGGCGTGGGACGGGATGAGGAAGTTGAATCCCTGGACGATGCTGCCCTCGGGCCCGGGCGCCAGCGAGACGAAGGTCAGCACGCCCACGACCGCGCCCTTCTCGTCGACCGCGGGCCCGCCGGAGTTGCCCCAGGCCGCCGGCGCGTCGGTCTGGATCACCGGATCGTTGTTCTTGTCCTGCTTGAAGCCGGAGATGGCGCCGTTGGTGACCGAGGCCTCGATCATCGCCGATTGGTTCAGCAGCTCATGGGAGAGGACGACGCCCGGAAAGCCGATGATGTGCACGGGATCGCCGATCTGGGCGGCCTTGGAGTCGGCCAGCGGAAGCGCCGGGAAGTGCTC
>DASSSH010000195.1:0-29596 GCA_035708525.1 Candidatus Methylomirabilota bacterium | reverse complement strand
CGCGATGTCGCCCGATACGATCTGTCCGATGTTCCTGATGAGCGTCTTCATCTCTCCCCCTGACCCTCCTCCCCCTCAGCCTTCTCAGCCCTCGCCTCGCCGCTCTCCGCGCCTGCGGCGCGTCGGCAGCGTCTCGGCTCGAACTGCGACCCTCTCCCCAGAGGGGAGAGGGAACCAGGAGCCATCAGTTACGGCCGCCGAAGATCTTGCGCTTCAGCCGCGAGGGCACCCAGCGCGCCAGCCGGCGCGCCACGGCGGCCGCGCTGTCGAGCGACTCGACGCTGCCGGGCCAGTAGCGAAGCAGCAGCGACCGGTCCAGGTAACTCAGCATCCCGTCGACGACGATGGCCGCGACGAGCACGTCGTCCAGGTAGCCGACGAAGGGAATGAAGTCCGGGATGAGATCCACCGGGCTCGCCAGATACACGGCCACGGCGGCCAGGGCCACCTTCGCCGCGCGCGGCACGTCGCGATCGATCGCGAGCGAGGCGATCATCAGCGCCAGTCGGGGCAGCGCCAGCAGCAGGTCCTTCATGGGCGCGCGCGACTCCCCAGTTACTCCAGGCTCTCGGCGAGCACCTCGGCGATGTCGCGGGTCTTGATCCTGTCGGCGACCTCTTTGCCCTTCACGCCGTCTTCGAACATCGTGAGGCAGAAGGGGCAGGCGGAGGCCAGGATGTCGGGATTCACCTCCATGGCCTGCTCCACGCGCAGCTGGTTCACGCGGCGGCCCTCGTTCTCCTCCAGCCAGACCCGGCCGCCGCCGCCGCCGCAGCAGAATCCCTTGGACCGCGAGAGGCGCATCTCCACCAAGTCGCGGGTGGCGGAGGCCAGCACCCGGCGGGGCTCCTCGTACACGTCGTTGTACCGGCCCAGGTTGCACGCGTCGTGATAGGTGATCCGTGCGCTTGTGGCGCGGGCGGGGCGCAGCCGTCCGGAGCGCACCAGGTCGTCCAGCAGCTGGCTGTGGTGAATGACCCTGAAGTGGCCGTCGAAGTCCGGGTACTCGTTCCGGATGGTGTTGAAGCAGTGAGGGCACGCGGTCACGATGGTCTGGAAGCGGTACCGCTTCAGCGTCTCGATATTCCCCTGCGCCAGGGTCTGGTAGAGGTACTCGTGACCGAGGCGCCGGGCCGGCTCGCCCGTGCACTTTTCCTCGTTGCCGAGGATGGCGAAGTCCACCTCCGCCACCTGCAGCAGCTTGACGAAGGCCCGCGCGACCTTCTTGTTCCGCTCGTCGAAGGAGCCGTAGCAGCCGACCCAGTAGAGGTACTCGGCCTGGCTCACGTCGCTCATCAGCCGGACGCCGAGATCCTTCGCCCAGTCCGTGCGCGTCTGCCACGACATCTGCCACGGGTTTCCGTTGTTCTCGAGGTTGCGGAACGCCGGCTGCAGCTCGGCGGGAAATCGTGACTCGGTCAGAACCAGCCAGCGCCGCATGTCCACGATCTTCGGCACATGCTCGATGAAGACGGGGCAGGCGTCCACGCACCACCGGCACGTCGTGCAGGCCCAGAGGACATTGTCGTGGATGACATTACCGACCAGCGCCTTCTCGCCCGGGGCGCTCCCCTTCGCACCGAGCAGGACTGGATCGCTCTCCAGCAGGCGCTCCTGGAGATGGAGGATGAGCCACTTCGGGTCCAGCTCCTTGCCGCTGACGTTGGCGGGACAGGCCGAGGTGCACCGGCCGCACTCGGTGCAGTTGTAGGTGTCGAAGAGATCCTTCCAGGTGAATTCCGTGAGGGTGCCGACGCCGAAGCTCTCGGCCTGCTCGAGGTCGGGGGTCGAGAAGTGCCCCTTGGGGGTCTGCGGCGCGAAGAACACGTTGAACGGCGCGGCCATGATGTGCAGATGCTTGGAGTACGGCAGGTAGACGAGGAAGCCCAGCAGGAGCACGGCGTGCGTCCACCAGGACACGTGGAAGATGCCCCGCACGCCGGCGTCCGGGAGGCTCGCGAGCAGGCCCGCCACGGCGCGGCCGGCGAACTGCCAGCGGTCGCTCGGAGCCGGGGCGAGCAGGATCCGGCCCGCGTCCGCGACGAGATCCGTGACCATGAGGCCGAAGATCAGGACGAGGATCAGCAGTCCTTCCGGGGACAGCGTCAGCCGGCGGGGCTTGGTCACGAGCCGTCGGAACGCGGCGTAGGCAACGGCGGCGATGACCGCCACGCTGAAGGTGTCCTGCAAGATCAGATACCCAGGGGTGTCCGAGAGCAGCGGCAGGGAGAAGCGCTCCGTGATGCCCTTGCCGAAGAATTCGATGCTGCCGAGGGTCAAGATGATGAAGCCCCAGAAGATCGTGGCGTGCATGATCCCGGGCCAGAAGTCCCCCAGGACCAGCCGCGCCTGTCCCAGCACGTTCACGAGCACGGCGAGGAGGCGCGCGGGGATCTTGTCCCACCGGGCCACTGGCCTCCCGGTCCGCATGAGTCGGATAAGGAAGATCGCCCGCCGCGCGAAGAGGAAGACGGCGACGGCGATGAGCGCGTAGAACGGGAGCCAGCCGGGGAGCGCCCCGTACCACTGGTGAGAGGGAGACATTCAGCGCGACCTCCGTTCGGGCCGACAGTCGGGCTTCATAGTGCGGTGCGCCCCTGCGGCTGTCAAGGGCGGCGGAGGGTGCGCGCGAGAATCTGGGCGACGGCGGAGTAGGGGTCCAGCGTTCCGGCCGTCACCGCTTCGAGCATTCGGGCCAGATCCTCGTCGGTCTGGACGCGAGCCATCACCTCGCCCGTGAACTCCTCGACGAGGAGGGCCTCCAGCGCAACGCGGCGGCGGCTCTGGCGCCGCTTTTCGAGGGCGCCGCCCTGCTCCAGCGTAGCGCGATGCCGCTTCATGACGTCGAACAGCTCGGTCACGCCCACGTCGTTGGCGGCCTGGACCGCCAGGACCGGCACCTCCCAGTCTACGTCCCGGGGCGTGGCGCGACTCGTGTAGTGCAGGTGCACGCTGAAGCGCAGCTCGGCCATGAGCGCGTCGGCACCGGGCCGGTCGGCCTTATTGACCGCGAAGATGTCGGCGACCTCCATGAGGCCGGCCTTCATCGCCTGGACGGAATCGCCCGACTCCGGAACGAGGATGACGACCGTGGTATCGGCCTGCTTGATGATGTCGAGCTCGGTCTGGCCCACCCCGACGGTCTCGATGATGATCCACGGAAAGCCGAACGCGTCCATCAGCCTGATCACATCGCCGGTCGCCCGCGCGAGCCCGCCGAGGCTGCCGCGTGTGGCCATGCTGCGGATGAACACGTCGGGATCCAGCGTGTGGGTCTGCATCCGGATGCGGTCGCCCAGCACGGCGCCGCCCGTGTAGGGACTCGACGGGTCGACGGCGATGATCCCGACGGCGGCCCCTTCGGCGCGGAGGCGCGTCGCCAGCTGGTCCACCAGAGTCGATTTCCCGGCTCCCGGCGGCCCGGTGATCCCGAGCACATAGGCACGCCCGGTTCGCCCATGGATGGCGCGCATGATCTCGGGCACCTCGGCCGACCGGTTCTCGACGCGGGTGATGAGGCGGGCGAGGGCCAGCCGATCGCCGTCGAGCATCCGGTGTACGAGGCTCACGTCAGACCCGGGCGGAGGCGAGAGGGTCCTGGAGGGCAGGCACCCGGCGATTCTAGCAGATTCGCCGAGCCTTGAGACCGGGGCGACGCTGAGGCGGGCTCGGCCGCGTCGCAGCTACTGGGCGCGGACGAAGGTCAGATCGGTCTCGAGCTGGATGTCGTTGGAGAGCTTGAGGGCCAGCATTTCCGGGATCGGAATGCCGTGGGCTGCATGGTGCTGAGAAAACACCAGCCGGTCACCCCGCCTGCTTGTTCCCGGCGGCCGGACCGGCAACGTGGTCGGCGAGCCGCGCCTCCATGACGAGGGCGTCTTCACCGTTGTCGAAGTAGTACCCCTTCCGCCGGCCGATCACCTGGAAGCCAAAGCTGCCGTACAGCCCGATCGCGTCCGCATTGGTGGGCCGGACTTCGAGAAAGACGAGCTCGACTCCGCGCTGGCGGGCGCCCGCCAGCATGGCTTCGAGCAGGGCGCGGGCCACACCGCGCCGCCGGTAGGCGGGGTGGACGGCCAGATTGGTGATGTGGATCTCGTGGCCGATCTCCCACAGGCACAAGTAGCCCACGATCCGGGTGCCGGCCCGCATGACCATGCAGTGCGCGACGCGGTTCTGGGTGAGCTCGTAGCGAAACGCGCCTTGCGACCACGGCGTCCGGAACGAAGCGCGCTCGATGGCCATGACCTCCTCCAGGTCATCCAGGGTCATCGGCCCCAGGGCGAAGGTCGCCTCATCCATGCTTCGCTCTCAGCTCGGCCTCCGAGGGCCGCAGATACAGGGGAGCGAGCGCCTCGCCGGGCACACCTCGCCCCGACTCGAGGATCATCCGACCCAGCTCGCCCACCACGGCCGGAGACGGCAGCGAGTGGGCAGGCGAGGCGATGCGCACGCCGGGGCCGAGCCGCGCCAGGAAGGGCCGGCACGCTGGCACGCCGTCGCCCAGCACGATCACCGGGACCGCGAGCCGCTCCACGGCCGCCTCGGGCGAGAGCGCCAGATAGTCCCACTCGCGCTTCATCCCTTCGCCGGTCCAGCGGTACAGCGAAAGATAGACCTCCCCTTTTCTGGCGTCGAGGAGCGGACAGACCGGCCATTCGGCGAAGGGCAAGGTGGCGGCCATCGCGTCGAGCGTGGGGACGGGCGCGACGGGAATGTCCAGGGCCAGCGCCAGCCCCTGGGCCGTGGCCACGCCCACGCGCAACCCGGTGAAGGAGCCCGGACCGACGGATACCGCCAGCCCGTCGAGCTCCTTGACCTCCCAGCCGCAGTCCTGCAGGAGCCGGTCCACCACGGCCATCAGTCGCTCGGAATGGGTGAGGGCGATGTTGAGCACGCTCTGCCCGACGACGCGCTCGCCGTCGAGCAAGGCCGCGCCGCCCGCCAGAGTGGCCGTCTCCAGAGCGAGCACCTTCAACTCAGCCCTCGCCTCGCCGTGCATCCACTCAGCCCTCGGCTCGCGGCTCCGCCGCTCACCTCGAACTGCCACGCCTGCGGCTCGTCGGCCACGTCTTGGCTCGAACTCCCACTCAGCCCTCGCATTCTACTCAGCCCTCGGCTCATGCCTTCGGCACTCACCTCGCACTGCCACACGCTCGGGCCTCCGGGATTGACCCAGCCCTCCCCTCGCGGCGGGCAGGTGCCGCTCGGCTCGAAATGCGGGCCGTGTCTCAGCTCGAAAAGCATGAGCGCCAGTCTAACACGCCCGGCATTTCGCTTAGTGCGGCGCGCACTTTCGGGTTGACAAGCCGGCGGCCGGACCCGCATCCTGAGAATCCTCATGGCTCCCCCGCCCCGAAAGACCGATACCCAGATGGACGCCGAGGTCCGCGAGAAGATTCACCTGGAGATCCTCAAGCGGACTGGAGCCTACCACGCCAACGACCATATCCTCCTCCCATCAGGCCATCACACGAGCGAGTACATCGAGAAGACCCTGGTCACGACCGAGGCGTCCTTCACCGAGGGGTTGGGGGCAGTCATCGCCAAGCACTTCGCTCAGTGGCCGCTCGACGTCGTCCTCTCCACCGGACCGGGCGCCTTGATCCTGTCCCACTGCGTCGCGCGCGCCCATCCCTCCCGTCCCGTCCTGATCTACGGCACCAAAGGGGTGAACGCGGGCAGACGCCGGGTCACGCTTCCCGTCGAGTTCCATCGCCTGGTCCAGAAGGGCACCAAGGTGCTGATCGTCGAGGATCTGATCAGCTCCGGCACCACGGTGCGCCTGCTCACCGAGCTCGTTGAGAGCCGCGGTGGACAGGTGGTCGGTGTCGGCGCGCTCTGGCGGCGGACCAAGAAAGGGGAGATCGACGGCAAGGAAATCTTCAGTCTCGTCAGCCGGGACTTTCCGACCTACGCGCCCGAGTCCTGCCCCCTCTGCAAGCAGGGTGTTCCGCTCAATCAGGAGTTCGTCAAGCGGCGCGAGCACCGCAAGCCGTCCTCGGCCCAGGAGCAGACCTGAGACCATCCTGGGCGGCGGCCCCAAGATATGGGCCAACCGGCCTGCCGGACCCCCCACATCGTGTAATTTCCCCTTGACAGCCCCGTGACCCTCCCCTAGAGTCGCGGATAACCAGCTCCCGCGGGACGCGCGGGGAACGGGAGGGAGGTGACACGATGGCCAAGAAGAAGGCGGCGAAGAAGAAAAAGAAGAAGTAAGGCGCCGCTCATGGCGCTCGGCCCTGTCGGCCCCATCCCGGCAGGGCCGAACCATCTCGGGACATCACCGACGCCTGCTCTCCACGCATCTCGATGACCCACGCACGCGCCTACGGTCTGCTGCTGCTTGTCACGGTCCTCTGGGCGGGAAATTTTCCGTTGGGTAAGCTGGGCCTGGCCGAGCTCGGGCCGGTCACCCTCACGGCATCGCGCGCCCTGGTGGCGGCGCCGCTCTTGCTGCTGGCCGCGCGGCTGTCCACGGGATCGTTCCCGGTCTTCACCCGTCGTGACTACCGCACCTTCCTGGTCATCTCGCTCTCGGGGCTCGTCGCCAACACCACGGTCTGGTACTGGGGGCTCAAGTACACGAGTCCGGTCTCGGCGGGCATTCTCGGCGCGGCCGCCCCGGTGGTCGTGGCGCTCACTGCCGCCCTCTGGCTGCGCGATCCCTTGTCAGCACTCAATGTCCTGGGCATCGTCATCACCGTGCTCGCCGTCCTGCTGACCATCGCGCGGGGCTCGCTCGAGGTGCTCAGCACGCTCTCCTTCAACAAGGGCGACTTCATCATCCTGGCCTCGCAGCTGGCCTGGGTCAGCTACACGCTCTACAGCCGGGCCAACACCTCCGTGCTGCCCACCGTCACCATCCAGGCCGGCGCCCACGTGGTATCGGCCCTGATCCTCGTTCCGCTGGCGCTCTTCGAGCGGCCATGGGAGTCGCTGTGGCGGGCCTCCTGGGTCGGCTGGGGCGTGATCGCCTACAGCGCCGGGCCCATCACCCTGGGCCACCTCTGGTATTACCAGGGCGTCCGCGCCGTGGGCGCCGGGCGCGCCGCGGTGTTCATGAACGTGATCCCGTTCCTGGTGATCGGGCTGTCGTGGCTGCTGCTGGGGGAGGCGATCCGCTGGTACCACGCCGCCGGGGCCTGCCTGGTGATCGCCGGCGTGGTCCTCGCTACCCGGCGGTCGCGCGCTAGCGCTTGACGGCGGGCTTGACGACGGGCTTGGCGGCCTTGGGCTTGTCGCCTTCCTTGATGAGGCCTTTCACCTCGTCCATGAATTGCGAGATGTCCTTGAACTGCCGGTACACGGAGGCGAAGCGGACATAGGCGACCTGGTCCAGCTTCTGCAGATGCTCCATCACGATCTCGCCGAGCTCGAGGCTCGTGATCTCCTTCTCGGCGCGCTCGTGCAGCCGGGCCTCGATGTCGGCGACGACATCGTCCACGGCCTGGACGCCCACCGAGCGCTTCTCGCAGGCCTTGAGGATCGAGCCGCGCAGCTTCTGCCGGTCGAAGGGCTCGCGCCGGCCGTCTCGCTTGACCACGTGCGGCAGGACGTCCTCGATGTACTCGTAGGTCGTATAGCGGCGATGGCACTTGAGGCAGGCGCGCCGCCGCCGGATGAACTCCCCGTCCCGGCCGACCCGCGAGTCCACCACCCGGTCTTCAGTGTGTCCGCAGAACGGGCATTTCATCGCCTTACCTCAGTCGCTCCGCGTAGAGTGGGAATTGACCAGTCAGCTCCTGCACCTCGCTGCGCACCGCGGCCTCGACCGAGCTGTTGCCTAGATTGGTGAGGGCTCGGTCGATGAGCGCCGCGATCCTCGCCATCTCGGGCTCTTTCATCCCGCGCGTGGTCACCGCGGGCGTTCCCAGGCGGATCCCGCTCGTCACCGTCGGCCCCTTGGTGTCAAACGGGATCCCGTTCTTGTTCACGGTGATCCAGGCCCGGTCCAGCGCCTCCTGGGCCTCCTTGCCCGTGATGCCCTTGGGCGTGAGGTCCACGAGAATGAGATGGGTGTCGGTGCCGCCCGAGACGAGCCGGTAGCCCTTGGCCAGCAGGGCCTCCGCCAGCGCGCGCGCATTCCGGACGATCTGCCCCTGATAGGCGCGCCACTCGGCCGTCTGCGCTTCCTTGAAGGCGACCGCCTTGGCCGCGATCACGTGCATGAGCGGGCCGCCCTGAATTCCCGGCAGCACGGTCCGATCGAGATCCTTCGCGTAGCGCTCGCGGCACATCACCATGCCGCCGCGCGGCCCGCGGAGTGTCTTGTGGGTGGTCGTCGTGACGAAGTCGGCGACGGGCACGGGCGAGGGATGCAGCCCCGCCGCCACGAGCCCCGCCGGGTGGGCGATGTCGGCCATGAGGGCGGCGCCCACCTCGTCGGCCGCCTCGCGGAACGGCTTGAAGTCGATGGCGCGCGGGAAGGCGGAGCCGCCGGCGATGATGAGCTTGGGCCGGTGCCGGCGCGCCAGGTCCCGGACCTGATCAAAGTCGATCAGCTCGTTGTCCCGCCGGACGCCGTAGGGCACGATCTGGTAGAGCTTGCCCGAGAAATTCATCGGGCTGCCGGCAGTGAGATGGCCGCCGTGGGCCAGGTTCGGCCCGAGCACGGTATCCCCCGGCTTGAGCAAGGTCATGTAGACGGCCATGTTGGCCTGGGTGCCCGAGTGGGGCTGGACATTGACGTGCTCGGCGCCGAAGAGCTCCTTGGCCCGCGCGATGGCCAGCTCCTCGGCGATGTCCACGACCTCGCAGCCGCCGTAGTAGCGCTTGCCCGGGTAGCCCTCGGCGTACTTGTTGGTCAGGACCGAGCCGGTCGCCTCGAGGACGGCCTCGGAGACGAAGTTCTCCGAGGCGATCAGCTCGAGGTTGCGGGCCTGGCGCTCGGTCTCGGCGCGGATGGCCTTGGCGATCTCGGCGTCGACCTGCTCAAGCCTTCCCATGCGAAGCCTCGGGCGCGCGGCCGCCGGCCTGGCGGCGCTCCAGATCAGCGAGCTTGTCCAGGCGACGGGCATGCCGGCCGCCGGCGAACTCCGTCGCGAGCCAGAGCTCGAGGATCTCGACCGCCGTGTCGGGCTCCATGAGCCGTCCGCCCAGCGTCAGCACGTTGGCATCGTTGTGCTCGCGGCTCATGCGCGCGGTGTAGAGGTCGGAGCAGAGGGCCGCGCGGATGCCCGACACCTTGTTGGCGGTCATGGCCATGCCGATCCCCGTCCCGCAGACGAGCACGCCCCGCTCCACCTTGCCCACCGCCACGGCTTCGGCCACCTGGGCAGCGTAGTCCGGGTAGTCGACGGATTCGGAGCCGTGGGTCCCCAGGTCGAGCACCTGATAGCCGCGGTCGATGAGCCAGCCTTTCAGGGCTTCCTTGAGCTCGAACCCGGCGTGATCGGCCCCGAGGGCGATGGTGGAAACCACGGAGAAACCTTACGCTCCCTCGGGGGTGGGTGTCAAGACAGCCCAACATATGGGGGGCACCCGGCGGCCGTCCCCGTGCTTCCCCTCAGAGATCGGGTGAGGTGTGGTGGCCAAGCACACGGTCGGCCCGGTGATGGCCCAGGGCGCGGCCGTACCGGCGGGTCAGCTCGGGCATGACCGTCTGTCCCTCCGGCGCGCGCTCGAGCCCGAAGACGGTCCCGGGGAAGTTCAGGCGCTTCTGGATCGCCCAGATGCGCTCATGCTCCTGGGGCGGCAGGATCTCGGCGGGGTCGCCGACCGCGACCCAGCCGATGGGCACCGTGGCGCCGGCGGCAACGACGCTGTTGACGTGGACCACGCCGTTGATCCGCACCTCGCTGCGCGTCTCGAGGCGTGCCCCGTTGAAGATCGAGGCGTTGGTGGCGATGAAGACGGAGTCCTCTACCGTGCAGCCTGACAGATAGGCGCGTGGCCCGATGAGCACGTGCTCCCCGACCCGCGCCGGATGGCGGCGCGTGCCCCGGATCACGGCCTGCTCCATGACGATGACGTGGGCGCCGATCGTCACCGCTCCCCCCTCGGCGGTCAGCACCGCGCCGAAGAGCACGCGGCTCTCCGGGCCGACCGTGACATCCCCGCACAGCGTGGCCGTCGGGGCCACGTAGGCCGTCTCATGAACTCGTGGACGCTTGCCCTGGTGCTCGAGCAACATGACCGGACCTCCTTCACCCGCGCCGTACCGGCGCCGCGTGAATCGTTGTGGGGCCCCCGGCCCGCACCCGCGAGAGCAGGCCGAGGCCGATCACGAAAAACGCACCAATGGCCAGGATCCCGGCCCGCTGATTGCCGCCGGCCGCGTGAGAGATGCCGCCGAAGAGCAGCGGGCCCATGACGGCGGCGCTCTTGCCGCAGAGCGAGTAGAAGCCGAAGATCTCGGCCTCCATGCCCTTGGGGATCAGGCTCGCCAGGAAGGTCCGGCTCGCCGCCTGCACCGCCCCGAGGCCGGTGCCCGCCACGACCGCGAGCGCCCAGAACTGCCCCTGGGTCTCGACGAAGTAGGCCGCGACCACGACGGCCGCCCACTGGCACAGGGTGAAGCTCACCACCCGCTTGGGCCCCAGCCAGTCCGTGGGCCAGGACCATGCGAGCGCGCCGAGTAGCGCGGAGATCTGCACGACGATGTAGAGGACGATGAGCCGGTCCATGGGAAAGCCCAGGGTCTGGGCGGCGAAGATCGCGGAGAAGCCGATAACCGTGTTCACGCCGTCCTCGTAGAGGAAGTAGGCGCCGAGGAAGCGCCGCAGGTCGGGATACCGGAGGATCTTCCGCGCCGTGGCCAGCACCTCGCTCCCGCCCTCGCGAGCCGCGCGCAGGACGGAGATCTGCCCGCGGTGGGGCTCGGGCAGGAAGATGAAGGCCGGCAACGAGAAGACGGCGAACAGCACGGCGGTCGCGAGGAACGCGCCCGAGTAGAGCTTGGCCTGCACGAACGGAAAGGCCGCGAGCAGCGCGACGATCGAGCCCGCGTACCCCACGGCGAATCCCCAGCCCGAGACCCGGCCCTGGTGGCTCGGAGGCGCCAGATCGGGCAGATAGGCGTTGTAGTAGACGAGCGCACCCTCGTACCCGAGATTGCCCAGAACGCCCAGCAGGAATCCCCAGCCGACCATCCCCGGCTGGACCGTGGTCATGAGCGCCGTGGCGCACACGGCCAGCGCGGTGAAGCCGATGAACAGCGGCCGGCGGATTCCCGCGCGGTCCGCAACGCCCCCCAGAAACGGCGAGCTCGCGGCGACGAGCCCCATCGACACCGACACCACCCGCCCCCACCAGAGGTCTCCGGCTCCAGCCTGGTTTCCCACGACCGCTTGGGCGTAGTACACGCTGTAGATGGTCGCGAAGATCACCGCCGCGAACGACGAGTTGGCGAAGTCGTAGAGGGTCCAGGCGATCACAGCGCGGACGTTCATCGGCGGTCCTCTGCGCCCCCGGCCAGCACCGATTCGGGGACCAGCGCGAGCAGGGCGGTGAGCTCCTCCATGATCGCGCGGCGGCGGACGAGCAGGTGCCGGTGAAGGTCGCGATCCATCAGGAAGCGGAGCAGGGCGCGCGCCTCCCGGGTCACGCGACGCAGCCGCTCGGCCCAGGCCAGGGCGAAGAAGCCGGTGGGCAGCAGTGCGGCGACGAAGACCGCCAGCAGCCAGCCGCCGCCGAGCCGCCATGCCGTCCAGCCTTCGGCGATCCAGACCGTCGGATAGAGGATCAGCGCCGCTGCCAGCTTGAAGGTCGCCTCGGTATCCGCATCGGGCCGCGCCAGACGCGTCGCCAGCGCCGTGAGCCAGTAGCCGAGGGCGTGATTGGCGAGGCCCCAGAGCGCGAGCGGCAGCCCCAGGAGCAGCGCCGCCGCCTGGGTCGCCGCGTAGGAGACCACCACGCGCGGCGGATAGGACTCGGCCAGCTGGCGGCCGGTGAGGCCGGCTCTCTCGAGGTCCTTCACGTAGCGCTCGAGTTGCCGGCGGAGCGCCGCGACACGCTCGGGGTCGTGGGTCCGGAGATGGCGGTACGCGCGGGCCGCCCGCTGGCGCCACGCGGCCCGCGCGGACGGATCGCGCGCGCTCTCGGGCCGCTCCTCGCGCCAGATGGCCTCGGCGTGCTCGACGAGACGCAGCGTGTGGCGATCCTCGACCTCCACGATGAGCCGACGCAGCGCCTCCTCCAGCCGCTCCGTAAGCCGGCGGGCCGCCTCCTGCGGGGCTCCACCCGCCTCAGCCACGCAATCCTCGATGGGGATCCGCTCGCCGATCACCACGAGGGCCCAGCCGACGCGGAAGGCGCCCGGCTCGTGGAAGAGCAGCCCCACGGGCAGCAGGGTCACGGGCTCCGCGCCTTCGGCCCGCGCGGCCAGGAGCATCCGCGCGGCGCCCGTTCGGACCGGCATCAAGGTGGGCTCGGGCTGGCTCACGCCCTCAGGAAAGATCAGGATGGCGCCGCCCGCGCGCAGGGCGGCGGACGTGGCGGCGAACATCGCCCGGTTGCGCGCGGGGTCGTCGCCCGCTTCCTGACGGCGGTGGACCGGCACGGCCCCGAGCAGGCTGAGGAACGGGCCGATCAGCGGGTGACGGAATAGGGGCGCCTTGGCCACCGGAACCAGGGGCCGCGGCAACAAGGCCAGCAGCAGCAGGCCGTCCACCAGGGCGTTCTGGTGGTTGGGGGCGAGGATGAGCGGGCCGCGCGAGGGGATGCGCTCGAGCCCCACCGCGTCCACGCGCCGGTAGAAAAGCCCCACGAGCGCACGCGCAAGGGCCCGGATCAGTCGATAGCCGACTGGAGGGCGCGCGGTCGAGCTCGGCGTGGAGTTCAGAGCGCCACGCGCTGGCCGTCTTCCGCCACGGCCGCCGGCCAGCCGAGCTCGGAGCTCACGGCCTGCCGCAGCGCGGCTGCCGCCTCGGGCTCGCCGTGAACGATGTAGGTCATGTCAGGCGCCCTGTGGAATCCGTGCAGCCAGCGCAGGAGCTCGGCGCGATCCGCGTGCGCCGAGTACGCGTCGCTCACCAGGATCTGGGCGCGCACCGGCACGACCTGGCCCAGCATCTTGACCTCCCGCGCCCCGTCCCTGAGCATCCGCCCCCGAGTACCGGCCGCCTGATAGCCGACGAAGAGCACCGTGGTGGCGGGCTCGGGGAGCCACCTGAGCAGATGGTGCAGGATGCGCCCGCCCGTGGCCATTCCGCTGCCCGCCACGATGATGCCGGGTCCATCGGTGTCGTTGAGCCGCTTGGAGTCTTCCACGGTCCGGCTGAGATAGAAGCGGCGCGGGGCGAAGGGCCGCTTGCCCTCTTGCTGGATGTGGCGGAGCGCGGCATCGTGCTCCTCCGGATGCCCGGCGTAGATGACCGTAGCCTGGATCGCCATCGGGCTGTCCAGATAGACGGGCAGCGCCGGGACACGGCCCGCCTCCTCCAGCTCCCGGAGATCGTAGAGGATCTCCTGGGCCCGGCCGACGGCGAAGGCGGGGATGAGGAGCCAGCCCTTCTGGTCGGCCGCGCGCCTGACGGCCCCCGCCAGCTTGTCGCGGTGGTCGTCGGCCGGATGCAGCCGGTCGCCGTAGGTGGACTCGACCAGCAGGACATCGGCCTCGGCGACGTCGTCCGGGTCGCGCATGATCGGCACGCCGTAGCGGCCGAGGTCTCCCGAGAACACCAGTCGGCGGCCGGCGAACCGGCACTGCACCAGCCCCGCGCCCAGGATATGCCCCGCGTTGGCGAAGCGCGCTTCCACCCCAGCCGCGGGCGAGAACGGCCGATCGAAGTCCACCGAGCGCACGTGGCGCAACGCCCGCTCGGCGTCCTCGGTGGTGAACAGCGGCAGCGCAGGGTCGTGCTTGGAGGTCTTGTGGCGATTCGCGAAGTCGGCTTCCTCTTCCTGGAGCTTGGCCGCGTCGGGCAGCAGGACCTTGAGCAGATCGGCGGTGCCCGGCGTGCAGAAGACCGAGCCCGCGAAGCCTTGCTTGACGAAGCGTGGCAGATAGCCCGAATGGTCGATGTGAGCATGGCTCAGGACAACAGCCCCGACGCTGCGCGGGTCGACCCGCGACGGGGCCCAGTTTAGCTCGCGCAGCTCCTTGAGCCCCTGGAAGAGCCCGCAGTCGAGCAGCAGGCGCGTTCCGCCGTCCTCGAGGAGATGCTTGGAGCCGGTCACCGTGCCCGCGGCCCCCAGGAAGGTCAGGGACGGGCTCACTCGGAGCGGCTCTGCTCCCGTCTCGGTGCGGGGCTCGGTCGGCCAGGATAACTTCCCGCCCCTGGGGGGAAGTCGAAGGTCTCCTGGGTCGCCGCCTCGACCCCCGCCAGGACCAGCCGCTCGATCTCCAGTTGACCTTCCACGCGCTCGATCTCCTCGCGGCTCACGCGGGTGTCGGGATGCCTGGGGACGAAGAGCGTGCAGCAGTCGGCGTCGGGCTCGACGGAAATCTCGAGGGTGCCCAGCGCGCGGGCCTGCTCGGTGATCTCGAGCTTGTCCATGCCGATCAGCGGGCGCAACAACGGCAGCCCGGCGACCTCGCCGATCCGGGTGAGATTCTCGAGCGTCTGGGAGGCGACCTGCCCCAGGCTCTCGCCCGTGACGAGGGCCAGCGCCCCGGCGTGGCGGGCCAGGCGCTCGGCGATGCGCACCATGAGACGCCGGTATACGACCACCCGCGCCGGGGGCGGCACCGTCAGCACGACCTCGCGCTGGATCTCGCCGAAGGGCACCAGGAACAGGCGCGAGAAGTACTGCCACTGGGTGAGCCGCTCGACCAGCTCGCGCGCCTTCTTCTGCGAGACGTCGGGCAGGTACGGCACGCTGTGGAAGTGGATGAAGACCACACGGCAGCCGCGCTTCATGAGCCGCCAGGCAGCGACGGGGGAATCGATCCCGCCCGAGAGCAGCGCAGCCACCGTGCCGCTCGAGCCCACCGGCAGGCCACCGACCCCGGGACGGCGGTCCGCGTAGACGAACCCCTCCGCGGGCAGTACCTCGACGCGAACATTGCACTCCGGATGCTCGAGGTCCACCCGGCAGTCCGGTCGCAGGGCGAGGACGTGGGCGCCCAGCTCGCGGTTGAGCTCGGTGGAGGTGAGCGGGAAGGTCTTGAAGGCGCGGCGCGCGGTGATCCGGAAGGAAGCGAAGGTGCGTCCCGCGATGACGCGCTCGACGGCCCGCTTGAGGGCCTCCATCGAGACGTCGGTGCACAGGGCCAGCGCCCAGTTGGCGATGCCGCATACCCGATCGACTCGCGCGGCGACCACGCCCGGGTCCGGCAGCGCGGCCAGGTCCAGCACGATCCGTCCCGGGAGCTGGAGAACCCGCACAGGCCCCAGATCCGCGGTCGCACGCTGGAGGTTCTGCTGGAGATGCCGCAGGAAGAGGGGACGGTTTCCGCGCTTGAGGCTGATCTCGTGGTAGTGGACGAGAGCGACCGGCGCCGCCTCCGGGGCCGCCATCACTCGACCTCGATCGCCTTGGGGTGCTTGGGGCGACGGCGGTAGACGGTCTTCGGGACCTCGACCTTCGGCGGCTTGCGCGGCATCGGCTTCCGCACTTTGGCGTGGATGGGCTTGCGCCGCTTCACGCGCCTCGTACTCACCCCTCGTGTCGCGTCAAGTGCCGAGCCAGACGAGGCCCGAGTGAGGAGCCGGCCCGAGGCGTACGTGGCAGTTCGAGCTGAGCCGTGCAGCGGCGAGGCGAGGGCTGAGTTGAATTCGCGACGGCAATTGGCACGACACTAGTATATCGCGTTCGGAAAGGTGCTCACCCCCGCATGGCGGGCGGCCGCCTTGTACATCTTGACTCCACCCCAGGTCGCGCCCGCGATCCCGTCGTGCAGCGCCCAGCTGCGCCCGCGCACGGTGAGCTCGGCCCCGGGCTGACGGAAGGATGAGGAGCCGTCGAGGGCCTGTCGCAGCGTGCCCCCGTCGGCGAAGCCAGTGTGGATCGCCTCCATGACGTCGCGACCCATGAGATAGCCGCAGCCGCGACGCTCGTAGAGCACGGCGGAGTGGTAGAACAGCGGCTCGATGAGGAAGATCTCCTTGCCGAGCAGCCGGCAGAAGCCTTCCATGGCCTCCAGCACCCGGGCCAGCAGCCGCAACCCGCGCCTGACCTGTCCCGGCGCCAGTCCGTCCTTCATGGCGCGGAGCTCCTCGTCGATGTTGCGCGAGATGGTGCCGAAGAGCGTGTCACGCCCCTCGAGATCGCGGTCGATGGCGTAGCGTGGCCCGTCCGGATCGGTGATCTGAACGAAGGCGAGCTCGGGTACCGACAGCGGTGACATCTCCACGTCCACCAGCAGCACCGGATCGCGGTCCTCGGGCGAGGAGCGCACCTCGACGCGCGCCCAGGCCGCCTCCACCGGCGCGGTGATCCGCACCAGCCGCCGGCCGTCAGGCCCGCAGCGCGTGGCTGGATTGATCTTGAAGCGCTCCAGCAGCTCCTCGGGCACGAGCCGCATGTAGAGCGCGTGGGCCACGTCTTGGGGGAGCCCATTGATCTCCCCGATGGACCCGAGCCCGAGACCTTCGGCGCGCGGGTCCATCTAATCCACCTCGACGAATTCCGGAGGAGTCGGGCGGGTCCTGTCGCCGCGGGCGGCCCCTGCGCGGCCGGCTCCGTCACCCACTCGCCCGAACGCAGCTCTCAACTCAGCCCTCGCCTCGTGACGCTCGCGCCTTTGGCGCTCGGCCGTCCCTCGGCTCGAACGACTTTGAGCTGCGGACGGGACTCGGGGGGCCCACTTCGCGCGTCCGCTCAGGACCGCCCGCGGCGCCACCCGCCCATCTCTCCGATCAGCGATCATGGCCACGTCCCCGCGGCGAGCCATCGCCGGCGCGACGGGGGCCCCCGCGTCGTCGGCCCGGACGCGGCCAACGTCACCGAGGGTCATCAGCGACGCTCCAGCGCGGCCAGCAGCCCGCGGGCGCGCGCCAGCTCCTCCGGCGTGTTGACGTTCATGAAGACCAGCTCGGGGGCGCGGTAGCGGGCGACTTCGGCCTCGGGGATCTCGAGCACCCGCACCTCGTCGAAGAAGCCGATGATCTTGAGCTGACCCGCCATGAGGCGGGTCTCGATCGGCCCGAGGCAGCGCTTGCCATAACAGGCGTGGAGCGTCTCGAGTTGGCCGGCGACGCGCGGCACCACCACATCAGCCTCCCCGGCGCGGCTCGTGACCAATCGCGCGACCGCGGGAACGAGGAACGGCATGTCGCAGGCCACGGTGAACGCCGCCTCGCCAGCGGCCGCCTTGAGCCCCGAGTAAATGCCGCCCAATGAGCCGTGATCCGGAAAGACGTCGGGCACCATGGGCAGTCCCAGCGAGGCGTAGAGCTCCGGCGTGTTCGTCACGATGAGGGTGTCGTCGGTGACGGCGCGAACGACCTCGACGACCCGGTCGATGATCCGCCGGCCGCCGAGCTCCAGCAACGCCTTGGGCTGGCCGCCCATCCGCGTGCTCTTCCCGCCGGCCTGGATGACCCCGGTGACTTTCACCGCGCCCCGCTCACAGGCGCACGGGCCCCGGACGCAGGATTCGAGGCGGCCAGACCGTGCAGTCGGCCACGGTGGATGCCGGACCACCTGCCGTCAGACCCCCGTCAAGAATCAGATCCACGCGGTCGCCGAAGTACGACTGGACGGCCGCGGCCGTCGTCGGCGGCGGCTGGCCGCTGGGGTTGGCGCTGGGCGCGGTGATCGCCAGCCCGGCGGCGCTGACGAGCGCGAGCGCGACGGCATGCCCCGGCATTCTGACCCCGACGGTTCCCGTCCCCGCCGTCAGCCCTGACGGCACGTGCGGGGCGGCGCGGAGCACCAAGGTCAGCGGCCCCGGCCAGTGGCGCGCCATGAGTTCGCGCGCGCCCGGGCCGATCTCCGTCGCCAACTCCTCAGCCATGGCCACCGAGTCGACCAGCACCAGGACGGGCTTGGACTCCGTGCGACCTTTGAGGGCGAAGAGCCGGCCGACGGCCTCGGCATTGAGCGCGTCCACGCCCAGGCCGTAGAAGCTCTCGGTGGGAAAGGCGACCATGCCGCCCCGCTTGAGCGCCGCCGCTCCCTCGTCCAGGGCAGCGCGCGCCACGGCGCGCGGGTCGACCGTCGCGATCCGTGTCACGGGCGGTCGATCGCCTTTCGCCCGATGTCCTTCCGGTAGTGCATGCCGTCGAAGCGGATCCGGGCGACTCCCGCGTAGGCATTGGCGACGGCCTCTCGAACATCACGGCCGAGCGCCTGGACGCCCAAGACCCGGCCCCCGGCAGTCACGAGCCGGCCGTTCTCGAGCGCGGTGCCCGCGTGGAAGACCGTGACGCCGCCGGGCGCGCCGGCCTCCGGATCGAGCCCGCCCTCAGTGCCGAGCCCGGAGATCGGGCGGCCGGTCTCGTACCGGCCGGGATAGCCACCGGAGGCCAGAACGACACAGACCGACGCCTCGGCACGCCAGCGGAGCGCCGTCGGCAGCCCGCGTCCTTCGGCGGCGGCCTCGAGCAGCGGCAGCAGGTCCTGGTCGAGCCGCGGGAGGATGGCTTGGCACTCTGGGTCGCCGAAGCGACAGTTGAACTCGATCACCCGCGGGCCCTCGCGCGTGATCATCAGCCCCACGAAGAGCACGCCGGCGTAGGGTGTGCCCTCCTTGCCCATGGCGGCGATCGCCGGCCGCACGATGTCGGCCATGACGCGCTCCTGCATCGCCCCGTCCATCACGGGCGCGGGCGAGTATGCGCCCATGCCACCGGTATTCGGCCCCTGATCGCCGTCGAAGACCGTCTTATGGTCCTGAGCCGCGGCCAGCGGCAGCACGCTCGTGCCGTCAGAGAGCGCGAAGAACGAGACCTCCTCGCCCGCGACGAACTCCTCGACGACCACCGTGAGCCCCGATTCTCCGAAGGCCCGCTCCTCCATGCAGAGGGCGACGGCGCGATCGGCCTCCTCGAGCGACCGGCAGACGATGGCCCCCTTGCCCGCCGCGAGCCCATCGGCCTTGACCACCACCGGGGCGCCCAGCTCCCGGCAGAACTGCCGCGCCGCGCGCGGGTCGGAGAAGGTCCGGAAGCGGGCCGTGGGAATCCCGTGCCGCGCCATCAGCTCCTTCGCGAAGGCCTTGGAGCTCTCGAGCCGGGCGGCCGCGGCGCTCGGCCCGAAGACCGCGAGGCCGGCGGCGCGGAAGCGGTCGGACAGTCCCAGCGCCAGCGGCAGCTCGGGCCCGACCACGGTGAGATCCACGCGCTCGCGCCGGGCCAGCGCCAGCAGCTCGTCGAGCGCCGTGTCCTTGACCGCCACACATTCGGCGTGGCGAGCGATGCCGGGGTTGCCGGGAGCGGCGATCAGCCGGGTGAGCGCTGGGCTCTGGGCGAGCTTCCATGCCAGCGCATGCTCACGGCCCCCTCCGCCGATGAGCAAGACCCTCATTCGTCCGCCTCGGGCTCGCCCGGCGCCTCCTCGAGATGGGAGCGCGCGATCTGGGCCCACGGGCTGCCCAGGTCTAGCTCGAGGTAGCGGCGCCAGTGCACCGCCGCGCTTTCGCTGCGCCCGGACTTGCCCAGCACGCCCGCCAGATTGAAGTGAGCGTCGGCGTAGTCGGGCTCGAGCTCGAGCGCGCGCCGGTACCAGTGGATGGACGAGGGGAAGTCGCCCAGATCCTCGTAGAGCGAGCCCAGGTTGAACGCCGCCTGGCAGCAGGTGTCGTCGGCGTCCAGCGCGGCGCGGTAACACTCCCCCGCCCGCTCGTAGTGGCCCATGCGGTGCTGGAGCAGGCCGAGGTTGTTCCACGCCGCCGCGTAGCCGGGATCGATGGCGATCACGCGCTCGTAGCCCTCGACCGCGGACTCCCAGCGCTCGGGATCGCCGTCCCATTCCGAGGCCCGGGCGAACCAGACTTCGGCGGCTTCCGAGGGCGGGATCATGGGACGGACTCGGCCCATGGCCAGAGACTCGCGCGTCTCACGCACCAGCTCGCCCACGCCGAAGTCGAGCAGGGCCTGCCCGGTGCGGGGATCGAGCCGCAGCCGGTCCTGCTCCACCACGATCCGCTGGTCGTTCACGACGAGCCGCAGCTCGGCCAGTGGCACCTCGGCCTCGGGCGCGAGCCGGCGGGCGCCCGTGAGCGCCTCGCGGACCTGGCGGACGGTGGCGCCGCCTTCGAGCAGCCCCGCCGCCGCGCGGGCGGCGACCAGCTCCCGGAAGCGATAGCCGACGCCTTCGTCCCGCAGCAAGCCGAGCCGCTTGAGCTGGCTGCGCCGCTTCGGCGTCAACCTCAGCAGCCGCGTCAGCTCCCGCAGCGTAAAGACTCGCTCAGGGTGCATGATTGGCCGGCCGTGGCGAGCACCGAGCAGCCCAAGGCCCGAGGGAGAAGCCAGCGCGAGGCGTACGTGTTTGTACGTTGAGCGCTGACGACGACCGAGAACGCGGGGATGCGACGGTGATCGGCACGGCCTAATGCTTGAAGTGGCGGATCCCGCACACGACCATCGCCATCCCGTGCTCGTCCGCGGCGGCGATCACCTCGGCATCACGCACCGAGCCGCCGGGGTGCAGCACGGCCGTGGCGCCGGCTTTGGCGACCACGTCGAGCCCGTCACGGAACGGGAAGAAGGCGTCGGACGCGCAGACCGTGCCCTTGGTCTCGAGCCCGACCTCCCGGGCCCGCATGACGGCGATGCGAGCCGAATCCACGCGATTCATCTGCCCGGCCCCGACGCCGACGACCTGATCCGCAGTGGTCAGCACGATCGCGTTGGACTTGGCGTGCTTGGCCACGCGCCAGGCAAAGCGCAGGGCCCGCATCTCGGCCTCGGTCGGCGGGCGCTTGGACACCACCGTGAGCGCGGCCGGGTCGAGATCGGTGAGGTCGGCCTCCTGGACCAGCAGCCCGCCCAGGACGCTGCGCACCTCGTCGAGCCGCGTCGGATAGTCCGCGCGGCGGCACGGCAGCTGGAAGACCCGGCACTTCTTCTTCGTGCGCCGCAGCTCCTCCAGCGCGTCCGGCTCGTATCCGGGCGCGAAGAGAATCTCGAGCAGGATGCCCGAAAGCTCCTTGACGACTTCCAGATCGAGCGTGCGATTCACCCCGACGATGCCGCCGTAGATGGAGACCGGATCGCACGCTTTGGCTTTTCGCACCGCCTCGCCCGCGTTCTGGCCGAGGGCGGCACCGCACGGATTGGTGTGCTTGATGACGACGGCGGCCGGGTCGTCGAACTCAAGCAGCAACCCCAGCGCCGCGGACCAGTCCAGCAGGTTGTTGTACGAGAGCTCGGGCCCGTGCAGCTGGCTCGCGGCGGCCAGGCCCTGGGCGGGGCCTGCGGACCGGTAGAAGGCCGCCGTCTGATGGGGATTCTCGCCGTAGCGGAGGGCCTGGACCAAGGAGGCCTCCAGCTGGAGCCGCTGCGGAAAATGCCCAGCCGGCTCGGCTGCCCGGCGGCCGGCCGCGCCGGGCTCGCGGAGCCAGACGGCGATGGCCGCGTCGTATTGCGCCGTGCGCCGGAAGGCCTCGAAGGCCAGACGGTAGCGCGTCTCGGCCGAGAGCGTCCCCCGGCCGGACTTCAGCTCGTCGAGAACGGGCGCGTACTGACCCGGGTCCGTGATGACCGCCACGTGGGCGTGGTTCTTCGCCGCGCCGCGGATCATGCTGGGGCCGCCGATGTCGATGTTCTCGATGGCCTCCTCCAGGGTCACGCCCGGCGTGGCGACGGTCTTCTCGAACGGATAGAGGGTCACGGCCACCAGATCGATGGGCCTGATGCCGTGCTGCTCGAGCGCCCGGACATCCTCGGGAAGGTCCCGTCGCGCCAGAATGCCGCCGTGGACCTTCGGGTGGAGCGTCTTCACCCGGCCGTCGAGCATCTCGGGAAAGCCCGTCACCTCCGCCACGTCCACGACGGCCACGCCCGACTCTCTCAACAGCTTCGCGGTGCCTCCGGTCGACAGGATCTCGACGCCCAGCGCGACGAGGCCTCTGGCGAACTCGACGACACCGCTCTTGTCGTGGACGCTGATGAGCGCGCGGCGAACCTGGCTCATGTGGTCTCCCTGATCTGGACCCGACGGCCCTCAATGGAGAGCCGCCCCTCGGCGAACAGCCGGATGGCCTCTGGATAGATGCGGTGCTCCTCCCTCAGGATGCGGTCGGACAGGCTCTGTTCGGTGTCGCCCGGCAGCACCGGCACGGCGGCCTGGAGCACGATGGGCCCCGTGTCGGTCCCCTCGTCCACGAAGTGGACGGTCGCGCCGCTCACCTTCACGCCGTGCTCCAGCGCCTGGCGCTGGGGATGCAGGCCGGGGAACGCGGGCAGGAGCGCGGGATGGATGTTGAGCAGGCGGCCCTCGAACTGCTTCACGAAGCCGCCGCTCAGGATCCGCATGTAGCCGGCCAGACAGACGAGGCCGATCCGCCGCTCTTCGAGCGTCGCGATCACCGCCTTCTCGTGGGCCTCACGGCTCGGGAATTGCTTGAGGTCCACGACCAGCGCCTCGACGCCGTGGTCGCGGGCGATCCCGAGGGCCTTGGCGTCGGAGCGGTCGGAGATCAGGACGGCGACGGTGACGGGCAGCCGGCCTGCCTCGACCGCGGTGACGATCGCCTCGAAGTTCGAGCCGCGCCCGGAGGCCAGCACCCCGACCCGAAGCCGCTCAGACATACTTGACGCCCCGGGCACCTGCGACGATCTCGCCGACCTCGAACACCCGCTCGCCCGCGTGCTCGAGGAGGCCGCGCGCTCGCGCGACGTCCCGTCCCGTCACGACGAGGAGGAACCCGAGCCCCATGTTGAAGGTGCGCCGCATCTCGGCGTCGTCGACGCCGGCTGCCTTCTGAATCACGCCGAAGACGGGCGGCACCGTCCATGCCTTCGGATCGATCACCGCCTGCCGATCATCCGGCAGCACGCGGGGCAGATTCTCGGTGAGGCCCCCGCCCGTCACGTGCGCCATGGCGCGCACGGGCACCTGCTTGAGGAGCTCCAGCACTGGCTTGACGTAGATCCGCGTCGGCTCGAGCAGCTCCTCGGCGACGCTGCGACCCATGCCCGGGATCGGATCGCCGATCATGAGCCCGAGCCGCTCGAGCAGAGCCTTACGCGCGAGCGTGTAGCCGTTGGAGTGCAGCCCCGACGAGGCCAGGCCGAGAATCCGGTCGCCCACCTCGACCCCCGCCCCCGTGATGAGCCGGCTCTTCTCGACGACCCCGACGGCGAACCCCGCCAGATCGTACTCGCCCGGCGCGTAGAAGTCCCGCATCTCGGCGGTCTCGCCCCCGACGAGGGCGCAGCCCGCCCGCCGACACCCCTCGGCCACTCCCGCCACGATGGCCTCGATCCGCGCGGGCTCGACCCGATGGACGGCGAGGTAGTCGAGGAAGAAGAGCGGCTCGGCGCCGTGGACGAGCAGGTCGTTGACGCCCATCGCCACCAGGTCGATGCCCACTGTGTCGTGGCGGTCGGCGAGGAAGGCGAGCTTCAGTTTCGTGCCCACCCCGTCCGCGGAGGACACCAGCACCGGCTCGGTGTAGCCAGCGGGAATCTGGCAGAAGGCGGCGAAGGCGCCGATGCCGCCCAGCACCTCGGGACGGTGGGTGGACGCGGCAAGGCCCGCGATTCGGCGCACGGCCTCGTCGCCGGCCTGGATGTCCACGCCGGCGGCCCGATAGGTCAGCGGATCCATGAAGCTCCCGCTAGCTAGTGGACTCCCAACGAATTCGAACTAGCTCGCATGCCGACCGGATGTGCCGGGCCAAATGACGAGCCAGACGAGGCCCGAGGGAGGAGCCGGCCCGAGGCGTACGCGCTTGTACGTTGAGGGCCGGCGACGACCGAGAACGTGGCAGTTCGAGCCAAGCCGCAGAGCGGCGAGGCGAGAGCTGAGTGCATCTGGCGAAGTCAGTTGGCACGGCACTAGGAGTCGAACAGCCGCAGCTGAGCGCGCTCGCCCGTGTCGAAGCCCACCTGGTACTGGCCCGTGAAGCAGGCGTGGCAGAAGTGGTGCGGATCCGTGCCCGTCGCCTTGAGCATCCCCTCGAGGGAGAGATAGCCGAGGGAGTCGGCGCCCAGATAGCGCTGGATCTCCTCCACCCTGTGGCTCGCCCCGATGAGCTCCTTCCGCGTGGGCGTATCGATCCCGTAATAGCACGGCCACTGGATCGGCGGCGACGAGATGCGGACGTGCACCTCGCGGGCGCCGGCCGCGCGGATCATCTTGACGATCTTGCGGCTCGTGGTGCCGCGCACGATGGAGTCGTCGACGACGACGACGCGCTTGCCTTCCAGCACCTCGCGGTTCGGGTTGAGCTTGACCTTGACGCCGAAGTGCCGGATGCCCTGCTGCGGCTCGATGAATGTTCGGCCGACATAGTGGTTGCGCACCAGCCCCGAGTCGTAGGGCAGGCCCGACTCCTCGGAGAAGCCCAGCGCGGCGCCCATGCCCGAGTCGGGCACGGGAATGACGAGGTCCGCCTGAACCGGATGCTCCCGCGCGAGCTGGTGGCCCAGCGCCTTTCGAACTGCGTGAACGTTGCGCCCCCAGAGCACCGAATCGGGACGGGCGAAGTACACGTACTCGAACACGCACTGCAGCCGCTCCGCCGGCTTGAAGGGCTTGAAGGACGACAGGCCCTTGTCATTCACGACCAGGATCTCCCCGGGCTCGACGTCGCGGATCGCCCGGGCTTCCATGAGATCCAGCGCGCAGGTCTCCGAAGCGAGGATCCAGGCCTCGCCCAGTTGGCCCAGGGAGAGCGGGCGGAAGCCCGAAGGGTCGCGCACGCCGATCAGGCTCTCGGGGGTCAGCAGCAGCAGGGTGAAGGCCCCCTTGACCCGGGTCAGCGCCCGCGCGAGCTGCTCGACCAGGGTGGCGGCAGGCTCGCGGGCCAGCAGATGCAGAATGACCTCGGTGTCCGAGTTGGACTGAAAGACGGCGCCGTCCTTTTCGAGCTCCGCGCGGAGCTCCTCCGCATTGACCAGGTTGCCGTTGTGGGCGATGGCGACGGGCCCGTGGGCGGTGTTGGCCGTGATAGGCTGGGCGTTGCGCAGGCTCGATGTCCCGGCGGTCGAGTAGCGCACGTGGCCGATGGCGCGGTGACCGGGCAGCCGCTTGAGCCGCTCCCGGCTGAAGGCATCGGCCACCCAGCCCATGGCCTTTTCGACGTGGAACGCCTGACCGTCGGTCGAGGCGATGCCAGCCGACTCCTGGCCGCGGTGCTGTAGCGCGTACAGCCCGAGATAGACGACGTTGGCGGCCTCGGCGTGGTTCCAGATGCCGAACAGGCCGCACTCGTCGTGGAACTTGTCGTCCGGCTCGAGCGCCGAGACCTCAGCTGACGAGTCGCTCAAAGCCCCTCCTCCATGCCTGAGCAATCCGGTCCAGGGACAGGTTGATGATGGACGCCCCTCCGGTGCGGATCACGAGCCGGTCTCCGCCGACCCGCCCGATCCAGCGCCAGGGGACGCGGAACTCCCCCATCAGCTGCTCGAAGTGCCGCTCGGCCTCCGCCGGGACCGAGACGACGACGCGCGACGGTCCTTCTCCGAACAGCAGCAGCGGCACCGGCTCTCCGCGCGAGTCCAGCTCCACCTCGACCCCGACCGGGCGCGGCCCGCTGATGCACGACTCCGCCAGGGTCACGCTGAGCCCGCCCTCGTCGCAGTCATGCGCGGAGCGCAGCAGCCGCGCTCCGATGACGGCCCGGCAAGCCTCCTGCACGGTCCGCTCCACGGCCAGATCCAGCGGCGCGAGCCGGCCGGCCACCCGGCCATGAGTGGCCCAGAGGTACTCGGAGCCGCCCAGGCTCACGGTTTCAGGACCCAGGAGCGCCACCCGATCGCCCGGCGTCTCGAACCACTGGGTGCAGCGCGCCTCGGCCTCGTCCAGCAGCCCGGCCATCCCGATGACGGGAGTAGGGAGAATCGCCTGCCCCAGGGTTTCATTGTAAAAGGACACGTTGCCCCCGACCACCGGGATTTCCAGCGCGCGGCAGGCCTCGGCGATGCCCGCCACCGCTTCAGCGAACTGCCAGAGGATTTCGGGACGCTCGGGGGAGCCGAAGTTCAGGCAATCGGTCAAGCCGAGCGGACGAGCGCCGCTGACCGAGACGTTGCGAGCGGCTTCGGCCACGGCCATGGCCGCGCCGATGCGCGGATTGATATAGACGAAACGCGCGTTGCAATCGGTAGTTACCGCCACACCTTTCCGAGTGCCCTTGATGCGGAGCACCCCCGCGTCCGAGCCCGGCAGGACGAGGGTGCTGGTTCCGACCTGCTGGTCGTACTGGCGATAGACCCATTCCTTGGAGCCAAGGGCCGGGGAACCGATCAGCGCCAGCAGGGCCGGCTCCGGTCCCATCGGGGGTTGGAGCCCGAGCGGGTCGAAGGTCTCCAGCTCGTCCTGCCAGGGGGGCCGGGCCGTGGGCTTCTCGTACACCGGCGCCTCATCAGCAAGCGCCTTGACCGGCACCTCGGCAACCACGCGGCCACGCATCCGGGCGCGCAGGGTCCCATCCGCCGTGACGGTGCCGATCGGGACCGCGTCGAGCTCCCATTTGGCGAAGATCCGGCGGATTTCTTCTTCGCGCCCCTTGGCGACCACAAGCAGCATGCGCTCCTGGGACTCGGAGAGCATGATCTCGTAAGGCGTCATGCCCGTCTCCCGCTGGGGGACGCGCGAGAGCTCCACGTCCATCCCGGTTCCGGCGCGCGCCGGCATCTCCGAGCAGGCGCAAGCCAGCCCGGCGGCGCCCATGTCCTGGATGCCGACGACGGCCCCGGTCGCCATCGCCTCGAGGCAGGCCTCGAGCAGGAGCTTCTCGGTGAACGGATCGCCCACCTGGACGGTCGGGCGGCGTTCCTCGGCGCCCTCGTCGAAGGTGGCCGAAGCCATGGTCGCGCCGTGGATGCCGTCCCGGCCGGTCTTCGCCCCGACGTAGAAGACGGGATTGCCGGCCCCCTCGGCGCGCGCGCGGAAGATGCCCGCCTTGCGCACCAGACCCACCGCCATCGCGTTCACCAGCGGGTTGCCCGAGTACTCGGGGGCGAACTTCACCTCCCCGCCCAGGTTCGGCACGCCGAAGCAGTTGCCGTACCAGCTGATGCCCCCGACCACCCCTTCGATCAGGCGTCGTGTCCGCGGATCCTCGGGATCGCCGAAGCGGAGCGAATCGAGGATGGCGATGGGGCGGGCGCCCATGGTGAAGACGTCGCGAAGAATCCCTCCGACCCCGGTGGCCGCGCCCTGGAAGGGCTCGATGAAGGACGGGTGATTGTGGCTTTCGATCTTGAAGGTCAGGGCGAGATCGTCACCCAGGTCCACGATCCCGGCGTTCTCGCCAGGGCCCTGCAGCACGTGCGGGGCGCGTGTCGGCAGGCTCCTGAGGAACACGCGAGAGTGCTTGTAGGCGCAGTGCTCCGACCACAGGGCGGAGAAGAGCCCCAGCTCCGTGAAGGTGGGCTCCCGGCTGAGGCGCCGGATGATGCGATCGTACTCCTCGGCGGTGAGGCCATGGGCCCGGGCCAGATCCAGCGTGACCTTAGGCTCGGCCGAGGTCAACCTCGCTCACACCCTCTGATCACTCGATGCCAATTGGCCCGGCGCTAGCGCTTGAGAAACGAGCCATCCTCGACCAGGCTGCCGAGGAGGGAGTGGAAAATCAGGACTCCGTCCGTGCCGCCCATGGCCGACTCGGCCGCGCGCTCGGGGTGCGGCATCAGACCCAGCACCGTCCCCTCTTCGTTGATGACGCCGGCGATATTGTCCATGGAGCCGTTCGGGTTGGCTTCCCGTGTGACCCGTCCATCCTCGGCGCAGTAGCGGAACACGACCTGGTTCTTCTCGCGGAGCCGACGCATGGTCTCCGGGTCCGCGTAGTACCGTCCCTCGCCGTGGGAGATGGGCATCTTGAGCACTTGCCCCGGCCTCATGGCGCGGGTGAACGGCGTCTCGGCGTTCTCGACCAGCAGATGGGTGGACTGGCAGCGGTACTGCAGGCATTCGTTGCGCATCAGGGCGCCCGGCAGGAGCTTGGCTTCGCACAGGATCTGGAAGCCGTTGCACGACCCGAGCACCATTCCGCCCCGCGCCACGAACTCGGGCAACGCCTCCACCACCGGGGAGCGTCCCGCCACGGCGCCGGCGCGGAGATAGTCGCCGTAGGAGAAGCCGCCGGGCAGGATCAGGCAGTCGAACTCGGCGAGGTTGGAATCCCGATGCCACACGTAGCGGACCGGCTGGTGGAGCACATCACCGATGACATAGTGAAAATCGCAGTCACTCCAGGTGCCGGGGAATACCACCACGCCGAAGTTCATGGGCTCGCGGATTCCTCCTTTCGTGGATGCATTCTCACTCTAACCTGTTCGTCGCATTCTGGCAATAGTCCGCGTGCGCCAGCTCGCCCTACCCCAACACCTCCACGGTGAAGTCCTCGATCACCGGGTTGGCCAGCAACCGCGCGCACATCTCCTCGATCCGTTTCCGGGCCTGATCGGGGCTGATGCCCCCGAGCTCGAGGTCCAGCACCTTGCCCACCCGGACATCCTGCACCTCGGGAAAGCCCAAGCCTTCGAGGGCCCGCTTCACCGAGGACCCCTGGGCATCCAGGATGCTCGGCTTGAGGCGGACGAGGACCCGTGCCTTCAAGAAGGCGCCCCGACGACGCGCCGAAAGACCTCCTGGTAGGCCTCCTCGACGCCGCCCAGGTCCCTGCGAAAGCGGTCCTTGTCCAGCCTCTCCTTGGTCCGGGCGTCCCAGAGCCGGCAGGTGTCCGGGCTGATCTCATCCCCCAGGTACAGGCGCCCGCCGGCGCGACCGAACTCGAGCTTGAAGTCGACGAGGATGAGGCCCTTTCGGACCAGATAAGGCTTGAGCACACCGTTGATCTTGAGCGCCATCCGCCGGATCCACGCCAGCTCTTTGGGTGTCCCCAGCTTGAGCATACGGACATGGTCGTCATTGATCATCGGGTCGCCGAGGGGATCGGACTTGTAGTAGAGCTCCAGCACGGGCTGCCGGATCGGCGTGCCTTCCTCGAGCCCGGTGCGCTTGGCCAGGCTACCCGCTACCACATTACGCACGATGGTCTCGATCTTGATGATGTCGAGCCGACGGCAGAGCATCTCGCGGTCGGAGAGCTCGCGGACGAAATGGGTCGGCACCCCCCGCTTGCCCAGCAGGGTGAAGAGCACGCTCGACATGCGGTTGTTCACGACGCCCTTGCCCACGATGGTGCCCCGCTTCAAGGCGTTGAAGGCCGTGGCGTCGTCCTTGAAGTACTGGATGACGAGCCCGGGCTCGCTCGTGCTGTAGACGATCTTCGCCTTGCCCTCGTAGATCTTCTCTCGCTGCTCCATACGCTCTCCGTTCAAGGGGGGTGGGAAGCGGACCGCGCTAGACGAGGCCGGCGCGGCGGTAGATCGCGTCCACGTTCCGGAGATACCAGCCCGGGTCGAAGCAGCCGTCCAGCTCGGCGGGCGTGAGGTGGCCCATGACCTCGCGGTCGGCGGCGAGCAGGCCGCGGAAGTCGGCGCGCTCGCGCCAGGCGCGCATGGCGTTGCGCTGGACCAGCTCGTAGGCCTTCTGACGCGGCAACCCCTTGTCCGTCAGCACGAGCAGGACGCGCTGGGAGAACATGAGCCCGAAGCTGCGCGCCATGTTCTCCTTCATCCGGTCT
>DASSSH010000194.1:0-7429 GCA_035708525.1 Candidatus Methylomirabilota bacterium | reverse complement strand
CGAGTCTGGAGCAGATCGGACTCCTTGAGCTTGGAGGTCTCGATGCCGGGCATCGCCTCCCCCAGCTCCTCGGAGACCTTGGCCAGGATATCGGGATCCTTGAAGTGCGTCGTGGCCTGGACGATGGCTTTCGCCCGCGCGGCTGGATCCGAGGACTTGAAGATCCCCGAGCCCACGAAGACCGCCTCGGCCCCGAGCTGCATCATCAGGGCGGCGTCCGCCGGCGTGGCGATGCCGCCCGCCGAGAAGTTCGGCACCGGCAGCTTGCCGTTGGCCGCGATCCAGCGGACCAGCTCGTAGGGCGCGCCCAGGTTCTTGGCCTCCGTCATCAGCTCCTCGGGGCCGAGCGTGGTCAGTCGCTTGATTCCCGACACGACCGCGCGCATGTGCCGCACCGCCTCGACGATGTTGCCCGAGCCCGCCTCGCCCTTGGTGCGGATCATGGCGGCGCCCTCGCCGATGCGCCGCAGCGCCTCGCCCAGGTCGCGGCAGCCGCAGACGAACGGCACCTTGAAGGCGAACTTGTCGACGTGGAAGTGCTCGTCGGCCGGCGTCAGGACTTCGGACTCGTCGATGAAGTCCACGCCCAGCGCCTCCAGGATCTGGGCCTCGACGAAGTGGCCGATCCGGCATTTGGCCATCACGGGGATGGAGACGGCCTGCTGGATCTCCTTGATCTTCTTGACGGGCGACATCCGCGCGACACCGCCTTCCTTGCGGATGTCTGCGGGCACCCGCTCGAGCGCCATCACCGCGACCGCGCCGGCGTCCTCGGCGATCTTCGCCTGCTCGGCGTTGGTCACGTCCATGATGACACCGCCCTTGAGCATCTCGGCCAATCCGACCTTGAGCCTCAGCGTTCCGATCTCCATGCGTCCTCTCCTTGTTCGTGAATGAGTGCTAATCGAGCGCCTGCTTCAGGTCCGCGATCAGGTCCTCGGCGGCTTCGAGCCCGACCGAGACCCGCACCAGCCCGGCTCCGATGCCCATGGCGGCTTTCTCCTCGTCCGACACCCGCCGGTGGGACGTCCGGGCCGGATAGGTCCACGTCGTCGCCACGTCGCCGAAGCTCGGCGCGAATTCCAGCAGCCGTGTGCGCCCCATGAAGCGCTCCACGGCGGGGGCCCCGCCCCCCAGGTCGAAGGACACGATGGCGCCCTGCCGTCGGGGCATGAGGCGCTCGGCCAGCGCGTGCTGCGGGTGCGATGGCAGGCCGGGATAGTACACGCGCGTCACCGCGGGGTGCTGCTCGACGAAGCGAGCGAGCCGCAGCGCCGTGTCGCACTGGCGCGCCAGACGCACGGCCAGGGTCCGGGCCCCGCGCGTCGCGAGCCAGGCGTCGAAGGGGCCCAGATTGGTGCCCGCGCGGATCATGGCCTCCCGCACCCGCGCCATGGCCTCGTGCCGTCCGAGGACGAGCCCACCGGTGACGTCACCGTGCCCGGAGATGAATTTGGTGAGGCTGTGCAGCACCACGGTCGCGCCGTGCTCGATGGGCCGGAACACCGCGGGGGAGGCCAAGGACGAGTCGACGATGAGCTCGACGCCGCGCCGCTCGAGCTCGGGCGCGATAGCCGGCAGATCGACGAGACGGAGGAGCGGGTTCGAGAGGGCTTCCACGAAGACGGCCTTGGTCTCGGGGCGCAGCGCGCCCAAGATCCGCTTCGGCTCGGTCGCGTCGACGAAGTCCGTGCTCACGCCCAGGCGCGGCCCCTCGACGCTCAAGAACGCCGCCGTCGAGCCGTACAGGTCGCGGGCCGCGACGAGATGATCGCCGGGCTCGAAGAGGCCGAAGAGCAGCGCGGTGGTCGCGCCCATTCCCGAGGCGCACGCGACGGCCGCCTCCGCGCCCTCGAGCGCGGCCACCAGCTCCTCCAGCATCGTGTGGTTGGCCGTCCCGTAGCGCCCGTAGACGAAGCCCGGGGTTTTGTGCTCCCAGACCGACTCGACCGTGTCCATGTCCTCGAAGACGTAGACGTTGGTCTGATAGATGGGCGCCGTGAGCGGCCGGCTCACCGACGGCACGTCCCGTCCGCCACGGGCCACGAAGGTGTCGAAGTCCACGGGCTCCTCCTCCGGCTTAGACCAGCGGCACCGCTGGCTGCATCTCCCGGCCCGCCCGCTCCGGCTGGCGATGGGCCTCGCGGACGGTGTCGGCCAGCCGCTTGATCCCTTCGTCGATCTGCGTCACCGGCAGCGCCGAGAAGGAGAGACGCAGCGTGCGTTCCCCGCCGCCGTCCACGAAGAAGGCATTGCCCGGCGTGAAGGCGACGCCATGCTCCACCGCCCGGGGGAGCAGGGCCGCGGCGTCAAGCCCCTCGGGCAGGGTCAGCAGGAGTGAGAAGCCGCCCTCGGTCTCCGTCCAGCTCACGCCTTCGGGCATCCGGCTCGAGAGCGCAGCCAGCAGCGCGTTGCGACGCCTTCCGTACTCGCGAAGGATCCGGACCTGGTGCCGATCGAGCAGCCGCTGCCGGCCGAACTGAAACGCCGCCGCCTGCAACAGCGGGCTCGTGTGGATGTCCGAAAGCTCCTTGGCCGATGCGAGCCGGTCGAGCAGCTCGGGGGTGGCGACGATCCAGCCGAGACGCAGCCCCGGGAAGAGGATCTTCGAGAACGTGCCGATATAGATGACCGAGCCCGAGTGATCAAGCGCCTTGAGCGGGGCCGGCGGCCGCACGCCGTAGAACAGCGTGCCGTCGAAGCCATCCTCCACGATGGGCAAGCGGTGGCGGCCCGCCACCTCGATCAGCCGCTGGCGCGCCGACGCGGTCATGTGCAGCCCCGTCGGGTTATGGGCGCTCGGCTGACAATAGAGCAGCTTGGGTGACTGACGCTCGAGCAGCCGCTCCAGGTATTCCAGGTTGAGGCCGCCCGGCGCCATGGGAACGGGTAGCAGCTGGGCACCGAAGGCCCGGAAGACCTGCATCGCGCGCGGGTAGGAGGGCTCCTCGATGGCGACGAAGTCCCCTGGGTCCAGCAGGGTCCGCGCCACCAGGTCGAAGCCCTGTTGCGAGCCGTTGACGATGAGGATCTCCTCGGGCCGCGCTTCGAGGCCGAAGCGAAGCAGATAGCCGGCCAGGTATTCGCGAAGTGGCGGGTAGCCCCGGGGTGGGTAGTACTGGAGCAGCTCGCGCCCCTCCTCGCGGATCACGCGGTTGAGCACGCGGCGGAAGGCGTCGGTGGGAAACAGCCCACTGTCCGGCATCCCCCCGGCGAAGGAGATGAGGCCGGGGGCTGGTCGCGGCACCTGGCTGAAGCTGTGCCGGCGACGGGAGTCGGCCGCGGCGACCTGAGCGCTCTTGGAAAGCAGCCCCGTCCAGTCGAAGCGCGGCGCGACCTGACGCGGAGCGTCGGCCGGCGTCGGCGCGCGCTCGGCGACAAAGGTCCCCTGTCCCACATGGGCCCGCGCCCATCCGGCGGCGACCATTTCGTCGTAGGCCAGTGCCACGGTCGTGCGGTTGACTCCCAGCTCCTTGGCGAGCTCCCGAGTGGCCGGCAGCTTGACGCCGGGGGCGAGGAGTCCCAGGCCGATCAACCGCTCGAGGTGGAGCTGGATTTGCCGCGCCAGCGGCAACTTACCGCCACGGTCTAAGGGGATCCGCATGGCTCCTCCATGCAAGCCATTTTTCAGAGATTATAGATCATGTAAAGAGCCAATTGGATGAATCCAAGCCAGTCCAATAACCGGGGGCGAAAGGGCGTGGTATCATGGCCCGCCACTCACGGAAACGGGGGTCGAGGGGTCCGAACCGGGGGATCTAAAGACGGCGATGTCCCACGAATTGGTCATCAAGGGCGGGCTTGTCGTGGACGGCGCCGGCAGTCCGCCCCGTGAGGCGGACGTCGCGATTTCGGTACACCGGATCGTCGCGGTGGCTCCCGGGCTCGACACGGCTGGGGCGGGCCGGGTCATCGACGCCCGTGGCCTGGTGGTCGCTCCCGGTTTCGTGGACGTCCACACCCATTACGACGCCCAGGTCTGCTGGGATCCCCTGCTCACGTGCTCCTCTTGGCACGGGGTGACGACGGCGGTGATCGGCAACTGCGGCTTCGCCATCGCGCCCTGCCACAAAGAGGATCGGGGCACGGCGATGCGGACCCTCGTCCACGTCGAGGGCATGTCGCTCACGGCGATGGAGGAAGGCATCCGCTGGGAGTTCGAAACCTTCCCCGAGTACCTCGACGCGATCCAGCGCTTCGGGGTCGGCGTCAACGTCGCCGCGTTCCTCGGCCACTCGGCGCTGCGCCTGTACGTGATGGGGCGCGAGGCCAGCGACCGCGCGGCGACGGCGCGCGAGGTCGAGGTGATGAAGAAGCTGGTGCGCGAGGCGATGGGCGCCGGCGCCATCGGCTTCGCTTCCTCCACCGCCGAGCCCCACATCGGGGAGGCAGGCAAGCCCGTGCCGAGCCGGCTGGCGGAGTTCGACGAGCTGCTCGCCCTGGTGCTGGCCATGGCCGAGTCCCGCCGCGGCGTGTTCATGATGACGGTGGGCGCCAAGACCTCCATGGACGACCTCAAGCGGCTCGCGCGGGAGAGCAGCCGTCCGGTGATCTGGGCCGCGCTCTTCCACCAGAACGACAAGCCGGAGCGCACCTGGCGGGCCCTGGCGTGGGCGGATGAAGCGGCGGCCGAAGGACTGACGGTGCGGCCGCAGATCTCCTGCCGCCCGCTCATCATGGACTTCAGCCTGCGCAACCCCTACCCGTTCGAGGGGCTCCCGTCGTGGCAGCAGGTGCTGCCGCGGCCGCAGAGCGAGTGGAAGCAGATCTACGCGAGCCGCGCTTTCCGGGAGGCGCTCAAGGCCGATCTCGCCCCGCCCGGCAAGCAGCGGCTCTTCCACGGCCGGTGGGATGAGGTGCGTCTCGTGGGCACCCGGCTGGCGGAGCACCGCCCGTGGGACGGCAAGAGCGTGGCCGAGATCGCCCAGATCCAGGGAAAGGATCCGGTCGACGCCTTCCTCGATCTCGCCGTCGCCGAGAACCTCGATGCCGAGTACACGGTTTCCCTGATGAACACCGACGACGACGCGCTGGCGAAGATGCTCTGCCACGAGCGGACGCTGGTGTCGCTGTCCGACGCGGGCGCGCACCAGAGCCTGCTCTGCGACGCCGGCTACTCCTCCACCTTGCTGGCCAAGTGGGTCCGCGAGAAGCGCGTGCTCACGCTCGAGGAGGCCGTGCGTCGTCTCACCTCGGAGCCGGCCGAGCTCTACCGGATCCCCCACCGGGGCCGCCTGGCGCCGGGGTACTTCGCCGACCTGGCGATCTTCGACGCGGACAAGATCCGCGCCCTGCCGCCCGAGAGGGTCCACGACATGCCGGCCGGGGAGCCGCGCTTCATCTCGCGCTGCGAGGGCATGAAGACGGTGATCGTCAACGGCTCCGTCCTGATCGAGGACGGCGCGCCCGCCCTCAAGAGCGGGCCCTGGCCCGGGCGACTGCTCCGGCGCTTCGACGAGTAGCCCATGGCTGGCGTCGTCGTGCTCGAGTCCATGTGGAACAAGAAGGGGCGCCTTCTGGAGGACGAGCCCTCGGTCCTGCCCTATCTCAAGGCCATCCGCCAGTCGCTGGCCTGGGAGGGCATCCGCGTCAACCTGATCTATCGGCGCTTCTACACCAACTACGACCTCGGGCTCTTGCTGGAGGAGGTGCGGCGCCGGCGGCGGTCCTTCCAGGTCTGCTACATCGCCTCCCACGGCCAGCGCCGGAAGCTGCTGGGCTTCGGGGACAAGGTCATCCGGCTCGAGGCCCTCGTGGATCACTGCCGCCCCAGCACGGGCATGGGCTACATCTTCGGCGCCTGCGACTTCGTCACGCCGGACACGGCGCGGAATTTCCTGCTGGCGACCGACGCGCGATTCGTGGCGGGCTACCAGAAGGCCATCCCCTGGACCGAGTCCATGCTCGTGGACTGCCTGTTCCTCTCCTACCTGCTCGGCGGCACGATGAAGTGGGTGCGCACCAAGCACGGCGAGCGCGTCCCGCCGCTGCGCGCGCTCGAGGACTTCGAGATCACGCGCTCGGAAAGCCCGCAGAAGGTCGCGGGGCAGCTCTACCGGGACTTCCCGCTGTCCCACGACATCACCTTCTCGTGCTTTACCCTCGACCGGGTGCAGGGCCGCAAGCCCGCCCTCGTGAACTCGTTCGACAGCTACCGGAAGAGCGTGGACCGGGCGCGCCGCCTGGTCCGCGATCTGTGATCCCCCACCCCGCACCCCCAGAGGAGAACGCCCCCATGGGTCAGATGAAGGAGTTCGCCGGCATCTATTACCGCGAGGGCGCGCTCGACCCCAAGACCATGCAGCTCGTGGCGCTGGCCGCCATGGCGGCGGCCGGCTGCACGTCCTGAGTGCCCGGACGCTTCGCGGCCGCGAAGCAAGCCGGGGCCACCGAGGACGAGCTCAGCGAGACCCTCATGTACGCCATGCGCGGCGCCGCGCGCGCGACGTGGAGTACCATCAAGTACATCCCGGGGGCGGAGGACCTCAACAAGGACTGGAAGACGAAGTACGAGCAGGAGAACGGCAAGTAACCCACGAAAGGAGCCCCGGCCAATGAGCCTCGGCGAAGCGCCGATCAAGCAGGCCGTCAAGTGGATCGACGAGCAGCTCGCCGACCATCCCGACGCCGACCGCACCAAGCTGATCGACGATGCCAGCCGGCGGTTCGATCTGACCCCGCTGGACGCGGACTTCCTCCTGCGACATCTGGCGGAGCGATCCAAGGGCCCCAAGCCCTCGTGAGCGACCCGCACAAGGCGCGGGTGCAGGCGCAGTTCGGCGGCAGCGCCGAAGCCTACGTCGAGAGCCCAGGGCACGCGGGAGGCGAGGACCTGGAGCGGCTGCTCGCCTGGGGCCGCCGGCGCGGAGCCGCGCGGGTGCTCGACATCGCCACCGGCGGCGGCCAGACGGCGCTGGCCTTCGCCGGCTTCACTCCCACCGTCGTCGCGACGGATCTGACGCTGCCGATGCTCCAGGCCGCCCGCCGCTTCATCCAGGGCCGGGGCGCGAGCGCCGTCTGGTTCCTGGCGGCCGACGTCGAGGCGCTTCCCTTCACAGAGGCCAGCTTCGGCGTGGTCACCTGCCGGATCGCCGCCCACCACTTCCCCGAGCTGCTGCCGGCCGTGCGCCAGGTGGCCCGCGTCCTACGTCCGGGCGGCTCCTTCCTGCTCCAGGACATCCTGGGTCACGACGACCAAGAGTGCGCGGCCTTCATCCTCGAGGTGGAGAAGCGACGCGACCCCTCCCATGTCCGCTCCTTCCGCCAGCTCGAGTGGACGGCCTTCCTGCGCGCGGTCGGCCTCACGGTGATCGACGAGGCCGTGATGAGCAAGACGCGGATCTGGGAGGAGTGGACGGGACGGATGCGGATGACGCCCGAGGCCAAGGCCGATCTCGAGCGCTTCGTGCTCGCGGCCCCGGCGCGCTGC
>DASSSH010000193.1:0-4054 GCA_035708525.1 Candidatus Methylomirabilota bacterium | reverse complement strand
TGGCGGATCAGCGGCGAGTACTTCGAGTCGTGCAACTGCGAGGTGTTGTGTCCCTGCCTGCTCTCGCGCGCCAAGGCGCGGCCCACCGAAGGGCATTGCGATGTGGTGGTGGCCTTCGACGTGACCGCTGGCGCCTACGGCGAGACCGACCTCGGTGGGACGCGGGCCGTGCTCGTCGTCTACACCCCGGGTGTCATGGCCGACGGCGGCTGGACGGTCGGGACCTATGTGGACGAGCGGACGACGGCCGAGCAGCGCGCCGCCCTGGCGGCGATCTTCTCGGGCCAGGCCGGCGGGCCGCTCGCACGGCTCGCTCCCCTCATGGCCGTCCGCCTCGAGACCCGCTCGGCGCCGATCAGCGTGACCGTCGAAGCGCATCGGCGCACGCTCGCGATCCCCGGCGTCGCCGAGATCACCGTGGAAGGCATCGAGGGAGCGGGCGGTAAGGAGGTCTGGCTCGAGAACGTCGGGCACTTCGCCTCGCGGCGGCTCGCGGCCGCCCGCGGGCTCGTCTCACGCTTCCGGGACAGCGCGATGAGCTTCGAGAATACGGGAAGGAACGGGCACTACTCGTCGATCGAGTGGAAAGGGCCCTGACGGGCCAATTCACGTCGCCATACTTCGTTCTCAGTCGTCGCCGGTCCTCAACGTACGACCGCGTACGCCTCGGGCCGGCTCCTCCCTCGGGCCTCGTCTGGCTCGTGACTTGCCCCGTCACGGCTGACGGTGGAAATCACTTGGCCGGATTCGCTCGGGTGTCGATGTGGTCCATCAGCAGATGGACCTCGAGCACGGAGTCCAGATACTGGAAGGTGAAGGGCTTGGTGACGTAGTCCGCCGCGCCCACCGCCAGCGCTCCGCGCGCGGCATCCAGGTCTTCCACCGCGGTGACCATGATCACGCAGCTGTCCGGGGCTTTGGCCTTGATCCGCCGAAGGGCCTCGATGCCGCCCATCCCCTCCATCATCACGTCGAGCAGCACGATGTGCGGCTTGAACTCCGCGAGCATCGCCAGGGCCTCCTCGCCGCTCTTGGACTCGAGCACCTCGAAGCCCTTGTCTTGCAGGTGCTCGGCCAGCACGCTCCGGAACTCGACCTCGTCGTCCACCACGAGCACGCGCCCGCGGGTGGGGCGGCGCTGTCCGGAGGTCGTGCCGGCTCCGAAGGCGGCTGGGGCGATCACCCCGGCCTTGGCCAGGGTCTCGGAAAGCTTCTCCAGGTCCAGCGGTTTGACGAAGGCGCCGGCCACGCTGAGCCCCGCCTCGGTCACCAGCTCGAGCGCGTTACCCATGCCGCTCACGAGTATCACCGCGATGTCGGGGTTGAGCGCCCGGATCCGGCCCAGCGCACCGATGCCGCCCAGACGCGGCATGAACAGGTCGAGGATCACGGCCCTGGGCATCCAGCGCTTGACCTGCAGGAAGGCTTCGACGCCGTTGGTTGCCGTCAGCACGACGAAGCCCTGCAGCGTGAAGTACTCCTTGAGCAGGTCGAGGATCTCGACGTCGTCGTCCACGCACAGGATGCTGGGCAGGCTCTCGTGCATCATCGGCTCTCCCTGGTCTTCGATGTTCTCATCTCACCCTGAGGAACAGCAAATTTGGTGCCTGGCCTTCGCGCGGCTGGGATCGTGAGGGCTAAGTAGGCGTGACGGCGCACTTCTCTCGCTTGATCTAGGGCCGGCCGTTTCCCGCCGGGGTCCGCCCCAGGGCCTAAGAGGCCGCTTCCTCGACAGAAATAGTCAGCCTTATGGGGTGCGCCCTATGGCGAGCACCCCATGCTGTTCGAGCCAGCCGACGATCACGGAGCCGACCTGGGCGATGAGGGCGGCCTCGTCGGGCTGGATGTGCTCGCCCTCGATCCAGATCAGCTCCTTCGGCGGTCGGGCGGCGTCGTAGAGGGCGAGGACGCTGTCCCGGGGCACGAGGGTATCGCCTCCGCCATTGATCATCAGGAAGCGCCGGGGCGCGATGGCCGGGGCGTAGCGCTCCGGCGCGAGCGGGGCGAACAGCCATGTCAGCGTGTGGCCGGTGAGGACCGCGGCCCAGTGCGGGTAGGGGCGCGGCTGCGCCGGGTGCTCGAGCGTGTGGGCGATGAGCCCCGCCAGCCGGCCGCCGCCATAGAGGACGATCACGGCGGCCGGCCGTCGGTCGATGCCGCCGGCCACGGTCACGACGGGGGCCCCCATGCTGCTGCCGACGAGGAAGAGGCGGCCGGGATCCACATCGGCCCGGCCTTCCAGATAGTCGAGGAGCAGCAGGGTCTGCGCCACGCTGTCGAAAGCCGCGGAGCGGACTCGCGGCAGGAGGGAGAGCATGCCGAGCCCCTCCCAGATCTGCGGCCCGACCTCGAGGGGATAGTCAGCGGAGACGATCACGGCCTGACGGGCGATGCCGTCGAGGCCGGCGGCGATGGCGATGCGCCGGCCGCGCTCGATCCCGCCCAGGAGCACGGCCGCCGGCGCCCGCGGCGCTCCCGCTTTGGGCGCGCGCAGCAGGGCATGGACCTCGAGTCCCGTCGAGCTGCGGAGGGTGAGATCCTGGATGCGCGAGATCGAGTCCTCGCCCGCCTTGCCCGCGTCCGCCGCGACCAGCCGTCCCTTTCGAGCCAGCAACGCCTCGGGGGAGCCTTGGTGGGCCGCCGCGGCGAGCGCGCCGAGCAGCCCGACGAGACCGGCCGCGGCGGCGCAGAGGACGAGGAACCGGCGGGAGACGGCAGTCAGACGGCCTCGGCGAGATGCTTCAGGATAGCCTTCGTGACGGACGGAAGCAGCGCCAGATCGCGGGGGAAGTCGAGACGGGAATAGATCGGGAACTGGGCCGCCCGGCCCAGCCGGTGGAACTCGTCGCTCAGCCGCCGGCGGTCCGTGATGTCGAGCCGGAAGGCGTGGGTGAGCAGCGCCATGAAGGCCTCGCCCGGCGAGAGCGGCGCCACTCGGATCTCCGCGTCGTCGTCCGCCTCGGCGCGCGGGGCGAGGACGAAGACGTGGCGCACCGCCACCCGCTCGGCCCAGAAGGCGAGGCCGCCGTGCTCCGCATCGAGCCGCCTCTTCTCGGTGTAGTGCGCGACGCTCGCCAGCGCCGGCCCGTCGCCGAACAGCGATGGGATGACGTGGGGCCAGAGTCGCAATCCTGGATAACTGGGCACGGCGGTCAGCCGGCCGTCGGACTCCTCCACCACGAGACAGTCGTCGGTCAGCAGCGGCAGCCCTTCCAGCGCCAGACTCGCGCTCAGGGTGGACTTGCCCTGGCCGGTGGCGCCCATGAAGGCGAGGGCCCCCTCGGCGCCGACGACCGCGCTCGAGTGCAGGACCACGCCGCCGCGCACGCTCACCACTAGGGGGAGCACCTGGTCCAGGAGGAGATGCCGGACGGTCGCGTTGGGAATGTCCGCCGCCGGCATCCAGGCGATCCCGCCGCCGTCGGATGAGACGAGGAAATCCGCCAGCGCCGGGAACCGCAGGAGGTACCCGTCCTCCACGCGCCCGACGGACAGCCAGGTTTCCCCGGTCGGCAGCCGCCACTCGTGCAGCCACGCCTCGGGTGCGGCCGGCGCCCATCCGTTCGCCACACTCACGCGACACTGGGCTTCTCCGGCGTCCAGCTCGGGAACCTCGGGCAGCGCCAGCTCGCTGTCGACGACGAGGCCGCAGATCCGATAACGGCTCATGGCGGTCTCAGGCGGAGTACCGAGTGATGACTTCCGCCGCGAACTCGGCAGCCTCCGCGGGCGAGCGAAACAGCTCGGGATGGCGGCGGAGGAGCTCGGCCTCGATATCCGCCACCGTCCGCTGCCCGTCGCAGAGGGTGAGCACGGTGAGTCGGGCTTCCCCACGCGGCGTCAGCTTCGGCACGGAGCCGGGGCGGGTCCGGCGAAGGTCCTCCGCGGAGAGCAGCATGCCGCGGAAGGTCGAGTGCGAGTGGCGCGCCTGCTGGCCATCGTTGCGTCGCACCACCACGTCCCAGGCGACCACGGGATCGCGCGGCAGAATGCGCATCGTGATGTCGACCCGGTCACCGGGAGAGAGCGGCACCGGGCGGTCGATGGGGAAGAA
>DASSSH010000192.1:0-2451 GCA_035708525.1 Candidatus Methylomirabilota bacterium | reverse complement strand
GCGGGGATCACGTGGACCTGCAGGTTGGTCTCGTAGTTCGCGCGGGTCGAACGACGCAGTCGCCCCTCGATGGCGGGCAGCCACTGGTCGAGCAGAAACGCCTGGACGGTCAGCTTCGACGGCTCGAGGAAGGCGCCCTTGTGGAAGCGTGCAAGTTCGGCGCTGAGCGCCTCTTGGGCGGCCTTCTTGGTCGGGAAGCCGTTCTTGCTGTAGAAGCGGCGCTTGCCCGTGGCCGCGTCGGGGGCGGAGAAGAACCATCCCCAGCCTTTGCCGTGTCGGCGGGTGCCGCCCCTCACGGTAGTCCTAGCTTGCGCTTGAGGGGAGCCGTCGGCACGAACCACCGCTCACCCAGCTTGAACGCCTCGATCTGCCCAGCCTCGATGCGCCGGTACGCCGCAGAACGGCTGAGCCGCAGCAACCGAGCCATCTCCTTCACGGTGATCACGGGCGGCAGATCCGCGAGGCCTTGCCCGGCCATACTTTACCTTCTTTGAAGACTTAGTTATACAAGTAGCCGATAGGGTAGAGGACATGTCAAGGAGGGGTGATCGGGTCGTCAAGGGACGGGGATTCGGTACGAGAGCACATAGCGGTCGCCGGCGATGACGAGCCGGCTGGTCACGACCGGCCGGTTGACCGCGTGGATGGTCCGGGTCACCTCGAAGACGGGCATGCCGGGCCGCAGACGGAGTTCCTGCATCTCGTCCGGCGTCGGTGTGCGGGTCGCGACATCCTCGGTGATCTCGCGGACCTCGACGCCGAGACTGCGGAGCTGGGCCAGCGTCCCGCCCGGCCACGGCTCGTTCTCGGGATCCTCGACCGGCGTGCCTTTCACCAGCTCATAAGGAAGGTAGGAGTCAGAGAGCTGGGCAGGGCGGCCCTCGATGATGAAGCGGAAGCTGCGAGCCAGCACCCGTGTTCCCTCCGGCAGCCCGAGGCGCTCAGCGACATCGGGCGGTGCCACGATGGGGGCGTAGCGGCGCACCTCCAGCCGCCCGCCGGTCTCTGCTACGGCGTCCTGCGCCCCCCGCGCACTGTCCGCTACACCATCGATCGAGAGTCGGCGGAGCGCAGGACGTCGGCGGACGAACACGCCGCGACCCTGGTGAGAGTCGATCAGCCCCTCCGACCGCAGCAGGCTGATCGCCTGCCGGACCGGTCCCCGAGAGCTGCCGTACTGGCGCACGAGCTCGGCCTCGGACGGCACGGGTGTGCCAGGGGCCAAGTCGCCACTCAGGATCTGGGTGCGGAGGTCGTCGGCGATCCGCTGGTAGACGGCGCGCGGGTCGGCGGGATCGATCGAGGGCGCCACGGACACGCTTCCTTGGATCAGCCGGTCGGGGAGCCTGACTACCTTACCTTCACGAGTCCGCAGCGCGAAGGACGGGCGCTCGTGGACAGGAAACGCGAGGAAGTCATAGAGAGAAGGAGTCACGGCGCTCTCTGTCTCGTCGAGGATATGGACTACGGGCACCGGGAACACCAGCCGCCGCAGCCGAGCCCGTGGCAGAACCGGCAGAAGCACAGGCATGCGCCGGCGCGGCGCAGGGCGTGTCGAATGAGCATCATGGGCATGGAAGTCCGCTCCTTGATGAGCCAACCGTTGGGTGGTCGGTGTTGGATCGTCATGGATGCGGTCGCAATGCCAGGAAACGCCAAGGCTCCCGTGCATGTCGAGTCCCCGAAAGCTCGCAGAATGCTACTAATCCGCTAGGATTCCCGGGCCGTTCGCAGTGGAGGAGGTGCCGATGTCTCGGGCGCTCAAGCCTCTTAACCCGGACGCCTCCTGGTCGGCCTTGTTCGGCGCGACCGTGCGGCGGCTCCGCCTGGGCATGCGGTCCGGCCGGCCGATGACGCAGGCCCAGCTTGGCCAGCAGATCGGCTACTCGGACGCGACCGTTGGCGCGATCGAGCGCGCCGCACTGCGCCCTGACGCCGCCTTCATGGAGGGCTGCGAGCGGGCGCTGCCGGCAGCCGGCATGCTGCGGGCGATGTTCCCGTTCGTACTGGCCGAATGGGACATATTTGAGCGCACGGGACAGCGCCCCTTGGTCGACCCGCTCCCGCCGGCGGAGATGCTTCCAGACGCGGCGAACCTGACTGGTCCGGAGGACCTCGTCATCGTGCAGGAGGCGGATCTGGTCGACGTCCTGGAGCTGGCCCGGCAGGCGGAGGCCTCCGACCTCGGCGGCGGAACGCTCGAGGTGATAGATCGGACCGTGGACCGGTTCTGCCGCGACTATCCGACCGTGGCACCGGCGGTGCTGGTCCGGCGCGTGGAGCTGCGTCTGCACTACCTCGCCAAGCTCCTTAGGGGCAAGGTCACTCTCGCTCAGCACCGGCACCTGCTGGTGGATAGCGGCTGGCTCGCGACTCTGCTCGCATGCCTGCAGTTCGATCTGGGCGATCGTGACGGCGCCGAGGCGAGCCAAGCGGCGGCCTACACGTTCG
>DASSSH010000191.1:0-8541 GCA_035708525.1 Candidatus Methylomirabilota bacterium | reverse complement strand
GCGCTGCGCTGCAAGGAGTACGGCACCCAGGTGGTAGGCGGGGTCACCCCGGGCAAGGGCGGGACGACGCACGAGGGCTTTCCCGTCTGGAATACGGTCGAGGACGCGGTCAAGGCCGCCGGCGCCGACTGCGCGCTGATCTTCGTCCCTCCGCCGGCCGCCGCCGACGCGATCATGGAGGCCGCGGATGCGGGCGTGCGGCTCATCGTCTGCATCACCGAGGGCGTGCCCGTCAATGACATGGTCAAGGTCAAGACCTTTCTGGGGCGCACCGCGAGCCGGCTGATCGGACCCAACTGCCCGGGCATCATCTCGCCGGGCCAGGCCAAGATCGGCATCATGCCCGGGCACATCCACAGGGAAGGACCCGTGGGCGTCGTCTCGCGCAGCGGTACACTCACCTACGAGGTGGTCCACCAGCTCACCCAGCGGGGTCTCGGCCAGACGACCTGCGTCGGCATCGGGGGCGATCCCGTCAACGGCACCAACTTCGTCGACGCCCTCCGCCTGTTCCAGGACGATCCCGACACGCGGGCCATCATGATGATCGGCGAGATCGGCGGGACGGCGGAAGAGGAAGCCGCGGCCTTCATCCAGAGCCATGTCCGCAAGCCGGTGATCGGCTTCATCTGCGGGCAGACGGCTCCGCCCGGCCGCCGCATGGGCCACGCCGGCGCGATCATCGCCGGCGGCAAGGGCACGGCGGCGGAGAAGATGAAAGCGCTGGAAGCCGCCGGCGTCACCACCGTCAAGAGCCCAGCCGACATGGGCGCCGCCGTGGCCCGCGTCCTCGGGCGCGGGTCGAGCTGACACAGAGAGAAAGGACAGAGCGATCCCGATGCCTCTGGAACGCACCTTGACCATCATCAAGCCCGACGCCGTCGCCAAGGGAGCCGTCGGGCGGATCATCAACCGCTTCGAGCACGCCGGCCTCCGGATCCTGGCGGCCAAGCTCGTGCAGCTCACCGCCGAGCAAGCGGCCGGCTTCTACATCGTGCACAAGGACCGACCGTTCTATCGGAGCCTCTGCGCGTTCATGACCTCGGGTCCCTGCATGCCGATGGTGCTCGAGGGGGACAACGCCATCACCCGGCTGCGCGACCTCATGGGCGCCACGGATCCGGCCAAGGCCACCGCCGGGACGATCCGGAAGGATTTCGCGTCCTCGATCGAAGCCAACGCCGTCCACGGCTCGGACTCACCCGAGTCGGCCGCGTTCGAGATCCCCTACTTCTTCGACGCGCTCGAGATCCTCCCGCGCTGACTTCCGCTGACGCCGACCACTACCCAGCCGTCCTCGGCCCGCGCCAGCGCCTGATCGCCGGCATCGTCGGGCTGGGGCTGGGCTTCGCCGTGCCGTTCCTGCTTTCGGTGGCGATGGTCGCCTCCTCCGGCGACCTCGGCCTCCTCATCCTGCCATTGCCCTTCCTCCTGGGTCTCTGGCTCCTGCAGGGATTCGCCCCCGCCGGCTTTACCCTTGAGGAAGACGGCATCAGGATCGAGCGCCGCTGGCTCTCGCGGCTCCTCCCCTACGCCACCATCCGAGCGGTGGACCGTGAGCCTCGCTCCCTGGGGGGCGTGGGCGCCGTCGGGCTCAACGGGCTATTCGGCTCACAAGGCCCGCGCTGGAACCCGCGGACCGGCTGGCACTACCTGGCCATCACCAACACGGCCGACCTCGTCTATCTCCACACCACGGGAGGCCTCGTGGTACTCTCACCGAGCCGCCCCGATGAGTTCGCGGCCCGTCTGGGCCGCCGGCTCGCCAAGGAGGTCTCATCGTGAAGAGCTCGATCGAGCTGGCCGTCTCGATCCCTCAGACGTTTCCCGGCCGCGCGGCGGATCCGGAATCCATCCGAACGTACCTCCAGCGGGCCGAGGCGCTGGGCTTCCACAGCGCCTGGGTCGTGGAGCAGATCGTCGGCTCCATCCCGAGCCTGGAGCCGATCGAGCTCCTGACCTACGCCGCGGCCGTCACGACGCGGTTGCGGCTCGGCTCCGCGGTGTTGTTGACCGCGCTGCGCGATCCCGTGCACACGGCCAAGAGCCTCACCACGCTCGATCATCTCAGCGGCGGACGCCTGATCGTGGGCGTGGGACTCGGCGGTCAACCCGCCGTCTATCCGGCGTACGGCCTCAAAGCGGAGCGGCGCGCCGCGCGCTTCACCGAAGGGCTCCAGATCATGAAGCGGCTCTGGGCCGAGCCCCGCGTCAGTTTCGAGGGCGAGTTCTTCACCCTCAAGAACCTGCCGCAGGAGCCCAAGCCCGTGCAGAAGCCTCATCCGCCGCTCTGGTTCGGTGGCCACCATCCCAACGCACTCAAGCGCACGGTCGAGCTCGGCGACGGCTTCATGGGCGCGGGATCGCTTTCCACCGCGAAGTTCGCCGAGGAAGTCACGCTCCTGCGTCGGCTGCTCGTCGAGGCCAAGCGCGACTCGGGGACGTTCCCGGTCGGAAAGCGAGTCTACATCGCGGTGGACCGCGACAAGGCGCGGGCGGGGAAGCGGCTGACCGAATGGTTCGGGGCCTTCTACGGTCGTCCGCAGATGGCCGAGGAGGTGTCGGTGTGGGGGCCGCCCGAGGAGTGCGTCGAAGGGCTCAAGCAGGTCGCCGCCGCGGGGGCGGGCCTGCTCATGCTCAACCCGGTCCTCGACGAGCTGGAGCAGCTGGAGGTCTTCGCCTCGGCGATCGCGCCGAGACTCTGACGTTGCTAGAATGGCGTCGCAACCTCATAACCCGGGAGCGTGACCATGGCGAAGAAAAAGGCCAAGCCCAAGAAGAAAGCGGTGAAGAAGGTCACGAAGAAGGTCGCGAGAAAGACCGCCAAGAAGGCAGCCGGGAAGGCGAAGGCGGCGCCCCGCAGGCGGGCCGTCCGCGCCGCTCCCAAGCGCAAGTCCCGGGCCGCGGCGCCGTCGGCCGGGACCCCCAAGACCGGCGTGGCCGCGCTACCGGCAGAGAAGCAAGTCGCGGGCGGCGTCCTTCTCGGCCACGTCGAAGACTACTTCGCGCACGTCAACGTGATGGCCCTCAAGCTCCTGGCCCCGATCTCGGTGGGAGACACGATACGCATCAAAGGGCACACCACCGACATCACGCAGAGGATCGAGTCCATGCAGATCAACCACCAGCCCGTCCAGGCGGCCTCGGTGGGCGACTCGGTGGGGATCAAGATCGCGGACAGGGCCCGGCGGACCGACGTCGTCTACAAGATCTGAGCCGGCGCGAATTTCTGAAACGTGTGACAGCCCGCGGGGGCGAACCCTCGGCTCACCGCGAACGTCCACGTCACCTCGCTCACGTAGACATCGCCCTTGGAGTCCACCGCGATACCGTGCGGCGCGGCGAAGCTGCCCGAGGCGGTGGCTTCGGGACCGCCCCAGCGCGCCAGCAGGCGACCGTCGCGATCGAAGACGCTGACGCGGCCGGGCCGCGCCTCGGCGATCGGGCCGTGGCGGCGGGAGGTCTGACCCGGATGCCACCAGAGCTCCGACACGAACGCGCGACCGGCGGCGTCGAAGACGAGGTGGGTCGGACGCTGTGTGTCGGTCCACTCGGCCAGATACTCGCCGTCGGGGCTGAAGATCTGGATCCGGTCATTCTCGCGGTCGCAGACGAAGACGCGGCCATCGGTGGCGACGGCGATGCCGTGCGGGAGATAGAACTGGCCGGGACCACCGCCGGGGACGCCCCATGAGCGCCTCCGCTCCCCCGTCGGGGAGAAATGATGGACGCGGCAGTTGCCGTAGCCGTCGCTGACGTAGAGATCACCCCTGGGGCCGACGGCCAGGTTCGTCGGGCGGTTGAAGGCGTCGGCGGGGCGCGTGATCGTCATGTAGTCCTTGCCGTCGTACCCCGTGTCCGCGGGGGTGTTCGGCGTCCCGAGCGTCATCCGCAGCTTGCCGTCCGGCGTGAACTGGCGCACGGTGTGATTGCCATCGTCGGTGCACCAGACGGTGCCGTCGGGGGCGACCGTGATGCCGTGCGTGCGATACGTGAAGTCTCCCTCGCCCCACGATCGGATGAAATTGCCGTTGCGGTCGTACACGATCACGGGGTGATCGCCGCGACAGATCAGGAAGACGCGATCCTCGCCGTCCACCGCTACCCCCGCTACGTCGCGGTGCTCGTAGCCCGCGGGGAGCTGCTCCCACCCCTCGACGACCTCGTAGATGAGCCCATCGGCTGTCGCCATACCGGCATTCTCGGGTCTCGGCCTGCTCCGCGCAAGTGCTTGGAGGCTGGAGCGCTTGGACCATGCGGACGCCTTGACGGGGGGCGGGCGGCAGTGTAAGGTCCGCCTCGAATCCGAGACCCGAAGCCGCGCTCGACCTTCCGAGGAGGAGCATGGACCTCTTCTCCTGCGACGTGCTCGTGGTGGGTGGCGGGGGCGCCGGACTGCGCGCCGCGATCGCGGTCGCCGAGACGAACCCGGCGTTGCGGGTCGCCGTGATCTCCAAGGTCTATCCGATGCGCAGCCACACCGTCTCCGCCGAGGGGGGCGCCGCGGCGGTGATCAAGCCTGGCGACAGCCTCGACGCGCACGCCTACGACACGATCTCCGGGGGCGACTGGCTCAGCGATCAGGACGCGGTGGAGGCCTTCGTGCGGGAGGCTCCGGAGGAGATGCTCCGGCTCGAGCACTGGGGCTGTCCGTGGAACCGGGAGCCGGATGGCCACATCGCGGTGCGGCCCTTCGGAGGCATGAAGGTCGAGCGGACGTGGTTCGCCGCGGACAAGACCGGCTTCCACCTGCTGCACACGCTCTTCCAGACCACGCTCAAGTACGACATCATCCAGCGCTACGACGAGTTCTTCGTCACCAAGCTCCTGGTGGAGGATGGGCGGTGCCAGGGCGTCGTCGCCCTCGAGCTGGCCACCGGTCAGGTCCGGGCCATCACCGCCAAGGCGGTGATCCTCTGCACGGGGGGCTGCGGCAAGGTCTTCCCCTTCACCACCAACGCCAGCATCAAGAACGGCGACGGGATGGCGCTGGCCTATCGCGCCGGCGCGCCGCTCAAGGACATGGAGTTCGTCCAGTACCATCCGACCGGCCTGCCGTTCACGGGGATCCTCATCACCGAGGCGGCGCGGTCGGAGGGCGGGTGGCTCCTGAACAAGGACGGCTACCGCTACCTGCAAGACTACGACCTGGGCAAGCCCGAGCCCAAGCCGGTGCTGCGCTCGATGGAGCTGGGCCCACGCGACCGGCTCTCCCAGTGCTTCGTCAAGGAGCAGGAGAAGGGGCGGACCCTCAAAGGGCCCTACGGGGACTATGTCCACCTGGACCTCCGCCATCTGGGAGAGAAGCTGATCGACACCAAGCTCCCCTTCGTCCGGGAGCTGTGCCTCAAGTACGAGAACATCGATCCCGTCAAGGAGATGATTCCCGTCCGTCCGGTCGTGCACTACATGATGGGCGGCATCCACACCGACATCCACGGGGCCACGCCCCTCCCGGGGCTGTACGCGGCGGGGGAGGCGGCGTGCGTGAGCATCAACGGGGCGAACCGCCTGGGCTCCAACTCGCTGACCGAGATCCTCGTCTTCGGCGCGCGCGCCGGCAAGGCGGCCGCGGCCTTCTCCGCCGAGCAGCGTGGGCCGAGCCCGTCCCTCGTAGCTCAGGCCCAGGACGAGTACGAGCGGCTCGAGCGGAGCTTCCTGCGCAAGCGCGGGGGCAGGGAGCGGATCGCCACGCTGCGCGCCGAGATGCACCAGATCACGGAGACGAGCGCGGGCATCTATCGGACCGAGACGGCGCTCAAGGACGGGGCGGGGAAGCTGAAGGTGCTCCAGGAGCGGTTCCAGGATCTCTCGCTGGATGACCACAGCTATACGTTCAATACCCAGCTGATCCAGGCCCTGGAGCTCTCCTACATGCTGGATCTGGCCCAGACGATCGTCCAGTCCGGTCTCGAGCGCCGGGAATCCCGGGGCTCGCACCAGCGCAGCGACTATCCCCAGCGCGACGACGAGCGGTACCTCGCCCATTCCCTCGCCTACCAGACCGAGGAAGGCATCCCCCGGATCGAGTACACGCCGGTCACGATCACGCGCTGGCCGCCGGGCAAGCGGGTCTACGGGAAGTAAGCAGGATGCCACCGTCCACCGTCGCCCTCACCGTCACGCGCTACCGGCCGGAAGCCGAATCCGAGCCCACCTTCCAGACCTACGAAGTTCCGTTCCGGAAGGACTGGGTGGTCCTCGACGCCCTGAACCACGTCAAGGACAACCTGGACGGATCGCTGTCCTATCGCTGGTCGTGCCGGATGGGAGTCTGCGGGAGCTGCGGGATGAAGGTCAACGGCACGCCCAAGCTCACGTGCGCGACCTTCCTCTCCGACCAGCTTCCCGGCCCGATCCGCGTGGAGCCGCTGGATCATTTCCCGGTGATCCGAGATCTGGTGGTGGACCTCACCGACTTCGTGCGCAAGCTCAAGCAGGTGAAGCCCTGGATCATCCGCACGGAGGAGCGGCCGCCGGCCGAGGGCGAGTACCTGCAGACCCCGGATCAGCTCGCCGCCTACAAGCAGTTCAGCATGTGCATCAACTGCATGCTCTGCTACTCCGCCTGCCCCATCTCCGGACTCGAGCCGGGGTTCATCGGGCCGGCGGCCATCGCCCTGGCGCAGCGCTACAACATGGACTCACGCGACCAGGGGGCGGCGCAGCGCCTGGACGTGATCTCGGCGCATGACGGCATCTGGCAGTGCACGTTCGTGGGCGAGTGCACCACGGTCTGCCCCAAGCACGTGGATCCGGCCGGAGCCATCCAGCAGTACAAGCTCACGGCCGCCACCCACTGGCTCAGGTCCGTCCTCCTTCCCTGGGGAGCCAGATGAGCGCCCGCCCGCAGTACACCCTGTACCATCCGCGGTGGTACCGTCGCCGGGTCTCGGTGTGGTGGTGGCTTCAGAACCGCTCGTACACGAGGTTCGTCCTGCGCGAGCTCACGAGCGTCTTCGTGGCCTTCTTCGCGATGGTCTATCTGTGGCAGCTCCGGGCCCTGGTCCAGGGGCCGGAGGCCTACGCGCAATTCCTCACCCGGCTGCGGACACCGCTCTTCCTCGCCGTCAACGTCGTCGCCTTTGCCTTCGTCCTCTTCCATACCATCACCTGGTTCAACCTGACTCCCAAGGCCATGGTGGTGCGGCTGCGGGGCAAGCGGGTGCCCGACTCGGTCGTCATCAGCCTGAACTACGCGGCCTGGCTCGTGCTCTCAGCCGCCGTGGCCTTCATCCTGCTGCGGAGGTAGCGGTGGAGCGGATCACGCCGTTTCTCTGGCTCCTGTTCAGCGCGGGCGGAACCGTCGCCGCATTCCTCTTCCCGATTCATCTTCTGCTCACCGGCCTGGCCGTTCCCCTGGGGTGGCTCGAGGCGCCCCGCTACGAGGCCCTCCACCGGCTCCTGCTGCATCCGGTGACGCGACTCTACCTCTTCGTGCTCATCTCTCTGCCCCTCTTTCATTGGGCGCATCGCTTCCGCTACACCCTCTACGACGGCCTGCAGCTCAAGCACCTCACGGTGCTCATCGCGGTTCTGTGCTACGGCACCGCGCTCGCGGGGACGGTCATGACGGTCTACCTGCTGTGGAACATCCCGTGAGGACCACGGTTCACGGTGGAGGTGGATAGATGTGGAGGTATCTGATCGTCACGCATCAGACCGCGCTGAGCCCCGAGCTCCAGCGCAGGGTCAAGGCGCTGGTCGCCGAGGATCCCGAAGCGGAGTTTGCCGTGCTCGTGCCGGAAGCGCCCGGCATGACGTACACGTGGGAGGGGGAAACGGCGGGGCTGGCCTCGGAGCGCGCCGAAGCGGCAAAGGCGTTGCTCGAGGAGACGGCTCACGCCAAGGTTGTTCGGACCGCCGTCGGGGTATCAGAGCCGTTGCAGGCGATCACCGACGAGCTGCGTGCGCACCCGGGCTACGACAGCCTGATCATCTGCACACTCCCGCCAGGCATTTCCCGCTGGCTGAAGCTGCACTTGGTGCACCGGGCCGAACGGAAGTTCGGCCTGCCGGTGATCCACGTAGTCGCCGAAGCCCCCGCCCAGGCGCGACCCTAGGTCTCGCGCTTTTTCCACCCGCAGAACCTCGACCAAGGAGGCCGTTCATGGCGATCAAGCTCCCGGAGTCGGCGAGGAAGGTGCTGCAGGACAAGGCCTACGGGCATGTGGTGACGTTCGGTCCGAACGGACGTCCCCAGGTGACCATGGTCTGGATGGACGCCGACGGCGACGAAGTGCTGTTCAACACGGCGGACGGGCGGAAGAAGCCGCAGAATCTGCGGCGCGACCCACGCGTCATCGTCTCGGTGCAGGACCGGAACGAGCCCCAGGCGTACATGGTGATCCACGGGACCGCGGCCGTGACCGAGGCTGGTGCCGATGCGCACATCGACAAGCTCGCGAAGCGGTTCCTCGGCGTGGACAAGTATCCGTATCGCCAGCCTGGAGAGAAGCGGCTGATCGTGCGGATCAAGGCGGACCGACTCGGAGGCTTTGCAGCCAGGATGCAGCCCTGGAAGTAACCGGCGCTCCGGCT
>DASSSH010000190.1:0-2257 GCA_035708525.1 Candidatus Methylomirabilota bacterium | reverse complement strand
CGATTGCAGGTTTCGATGGCCGCCTGGGATGGGACTGCCGGCTGTGGACTCGGAGCCGTGGCCACGGCGGTCTTTGTTGTGGCGGTGGCCTTTTGGTCTGGCTGCGTTCCAGTCAGGTTGGCCACGACGAGCCCGGTGATGACCGCGGTGACGATGACCAGGGCCATTCCGATTGCGGTCAGCTTCCAAGGGTCGTTCCAGCTATTGTCTGCCATTCCTATTTCCTCCACGATCCGATGCGGCCACGAAGGGGGAGTCTCGGTACCGGAGCACCGTGCCCGGCTCGGCCCTTGATGCAGAGCAAGACCCGAGCCATGATAGTGGATCACTATTTCTAGCGCGGTTCGGCTCGCGGGCGTCGCGCTGGCTGGAAGAAAACTCCGCTCTCGACGGTAAGACTTTCCGATTGTCTGCGGGAGGTCCGGCGGCCTTCGGTGGCCCGAGCGACTCGAGGCTGCTCGGCGGTCTGGTATTCTTGGTCCATCGGTCGATCGACCGCAAGTTCAGGAGATGCGTATGGCCAGCCTGAGGCTCGCCCTTGTCATCGGCATCGTTCTCGTTGCGACGCCCGCGTGGGCCCAGCTGGACCAGGTGCTCAAGGGCCTGGGCCAGCAGGGCGGCCTCTCTGACGCAAAGATTGGCGCTGGATTGAAGGAGGCACTCCAGGTCGCGACGGAGAAATCGGTCAAGCTCACCGGGCGCGTCGACGGGTACTTCCGCAACGAGGCGATCAAGATCCTGATGCCCGAGCGGCTGCGAACTCTCGAGCAGGGGCTCCGGGCCATCGGCTATGGGCCGAAGGTCGACGAGTTCGTCCTCAGCATGAATCGCGCGGCGGAGCGGGCCGCGCCGGCCGCCAAGTCGATCTTCTGGGACGCGATCGGAGCCATGACCTTTGACGACGCGCGGACGATCCTCGGGGGAGGAGACACCTCGGCAACGGAGTTCTTCAAGCGGAAGACGACGGACAAGCTCACGGCGGCGTTCAAGCCGGTGGTGAATCGGTCGATGGGGCAGGTGGGCGTGACCCGTCAATATCAGGAGCTGGTGGGGCGGTTCAAGGAGATTCCCTTTGCGCAGACGCAGGCGTTCGACCTGGACGGCTATGTCGTGGCCAAGGCGCTCGACGGGCTGTTCCATGTGGTGGGCGAGCAGGAGCGGGAGATCCGCACCAACCCGGCCGCGCGGACAACGGCGCTGCTCAAGGAAGTTTTCGCCAAGCGGTGAGCCGGAGCGAGGTCAGGCGGACTACGTGGGCCACGCCGCCGGGTGCGTCCCGGGTGGAACCGTCGGCCGGGACCAGAAGGCCGGCGTTTCGGACAGCCGCGCGGCGGGTGCCACATGCCGCAGGCGGCCGAACGGCGAGTCGGACTCGGTCAGCAGATCATCGACGCTCTCGGCGCTGAGATCGGGAGTCCGCCTGCCGTCGACGCGGCCGAGGCCCTCCACCCAGCGTGCCGTCTGCGCGAGGGACACGCGGACGAGATAGCTTCCTCCCTCGCGCGCCCGGCGGGCCAGCGCGATGAGGGCGCCGAAGGCGGCGAGATAGCCGGCGCCGTGGTCGACGACTTGCGCCGGGAGATGCTGCGGGCGGTCGAGGCCGTCTCCGAAGCCCTGCTCATGTGCCATGCCGGTCACCGCCTGGATCAGGGTCTCGAATCCTCGTCGCCCCTGCCATGGGCCGGTGTGCCCGTAGGCCGAGAGCGTGACGTAGATGATGCCGGGGCGGAGGCGCGCGACCTCTTCGGGTGAGAAGCCGAGCCGGGCCAGCCCTCCGGGCCGGTTGCTCTGGCTGAAGACGTCACATCGGCGAATGAGCTCCCGGAGGCGCTCCGCGTCGCCAGCCTGGCGGAGATCGATTGAGGTCGAGAGCTTGCCGAGGCCCGTATCGATCACCAGGCGGGGCAGGTTCGCCAGATGGGCGCTCGTGACCAGCAGAACCTCCGCCCCGTACGAGGCGAGGGTGCGTCCGCACTCGGGCCCGGCGATCACGCGCGTGAGGTCGAGCACGCGGACGCCCGAGAGCGGCCGCGCACCGTCCCCCGCGGGCTCGGGCCGCGAATCACCGATCCTGAGGATCTCGAAGAGCGGCAGGGTGGCCACCGCGCGGCCTTGAGCCGCGTCCTGCCATTCCTCGCGAGAGCGAACCATCCCCACGGGCCAGCCGGCTTCTGCCAGCGCCTCCTCCAGCGCCGCGGCCTTCCACTGTTCGACGGCGGCCGCGGCCGCCTCGCGTGTGGCCTCGCAGCCGAGGAAG
>DASSSH010000189.1:0-5323 GCA_035708525.1 Candidatus Methylomirabilota bacterium | reverse complement strand
CAAGGACGCCTCCGCGCCCCCGACGCTGGCCCAGGTCGTCGCGGCCCTCGTGAAGTGATCGAGCGCATCACGGAAAGCGTCAACGCCGACGCGGCCCTGATCCGGCGGGGCCGCTACGTCAGCCTGTCCTTCCTGCTCGGGGTCGGCGAGCACGACTACCTGGTGACGATCGAGCGGGGCCGGATCGTCTCAGTGGAGCCCCGGCGGCTCGCGACGATGACGGGCCGATTCATCATCCGCGCGAGCGAGGCGACCTGGAAAGAGTTCTGGAAGCCGGTGCCGCGCCACGACCACCACGATCTCTGGGCGATGCTCGCCGCGGGCCTCGCGAAGATCGACGGCGATCTGCTGCCGCTCATCCAGAATCTCCAGTACTTCAAGGACGTGCTGGCCGCGCCGCGGCCGCCGCGGGAGGGGTGACGCGATGCCGGAGTTCGAGCCGATCGTCGGGCGATATCTCACGGTGCGCGTGGCCGGCGAGGCGTGCCGGATCTACGTCGAGGAGGCGGGCCGGGGCATTCCGCTCCTCTGCCTCCACACCGCCGGCGCCGACAGCCGACAGTTCCGCCACCTCCTGTGCGACTCCGCCGTCACGGACCACTTCCGCTGCATCGCCTTCGACCTGCCCTGGCACGGCAAGTCGACCCCACCCGCTGGGTGGCGGCAGCGCGAGTACCGGCTCACGACCGACCTCTACCTGGAGACGATCACGGCTTTCTGTCGCGCGATGGAGCTCGAGCGGCCGGTCGTCATGGGCTGCTCCATGGGCGGACGCGTGGTGCTGCATCTGGCGCTCATCCGTCCCGACGACTTCCGCGCGGTCATCGCCCTCGAGGGCGCGGACCGGGTCGAGCCCTATTACGATCTGGACTGGCTCGACCGCCCCGACGTCCACGGCGGGGAGGTCTGCGCGGCCTTCGTCTCGGGCCAGGTCGCGCCGCAGAGCCCCGACGCGTACCGCTGGGAAACCCTCTGGATGTACATGCAGGGCGGCCCCGGCGTCTTCAAGGGCGACCTCTACTTCTACTGGTACGACGGCCATTTCGACGACCGGTCGCCGAAGATCGACACCACGCGCTGTCCGGTCTATCTCTTGTCGGGCGAGTACGACTCCTCCTGCACCCCCGAGCGCACTCACGCGACGGCGGCGCGCATCAAGGGGTCCAAGGCCACGGTGATGCCGGGGATCGGCCATTTCCCGATGTCGGAAAACCCGGCGCTCTTCCGCACCTACCTCCTGCCGATCCTGGAGGAGATCCGCCGAACCGCGCGGTAGGGTCCGCCAGGGCGCCTCAGGTCCCTGGGCGAACCCGCGGGCCGAACCTATACCCGTGTGATAATCTTGTTATTCCCCACTCACACTGACGTGAAAGGCCTGGTGCCATGGCAACCGAGCGCGATGCCGAGCTCAAGATGGACCCCGCAAACCTCTATCGCGAGGAGAGCTTCACCGACCGCCGGATCGGCTTGATCCGCGTCCTCACGCCCGTGAAGGCGGACGGCCTGACCGATCCGAGCCGCCCGGTGCTCTACTTGGGAGAGGCGCAGCTCCTCACAGCGGCCGGTCCGCTCCCGCTCACCTTCGAGATCGAGGCGACCTCCCTTCGCGACGCCGCCGAGCGGTTCGCCGCCAGCGCCAAGACGGCTGTCGAGCGGGCGGTGCAGGAGCTGCAGGAGCTGAGGCGGGAAGCGGCTTCGCCGATCATCGTTCCCGACCGCGTCCCGCCGGGCTTCGGAAAGCCCCCAGCCTCGGGTGGCGGCAGGATCCAGTTTCCGTAGCGGCGTCCCGCGCTGATCACATACCAGCCCGCGGCTTCTCGCGCTCCGGCCGACTCCGCGATTACATCTGGCCTTCGTACTCGCTCTTGTCGACGACCGCCTCGATCAGGGTGAAGCGGCTACGGCCGAGCGCCTCGCGGCAGGCGGCGGCCAGCGCCGCCTGATCGCGCACCCGCACGCCGTGGCCCCCGTAGGCCTGGGCGACGGCGACGAAGTCGGTGCCCGGGAAGTCCACGCCCAGGTTGGGCAGCTTCATCCGCCGCTGCTTGAGCTCGATGAGCGCGAGGGAGCGGTCGGCGAAGCAGACAATGGTGAGCGGCAGCCCGAGATCACGGAGCGTCGCCAGCTCGCCGATGGTCATCTCGAGCCCGCCATCGCCGGTGAAGCAGACCACCGGGCGATCCTGACGGGCCATCTTGGCGCCGATGGCGGCGGGCAGACCGTAGCCCATGGTCGCCAGCCCCGTGGACTGGAGCAGCCCGAACGGCTCGAAGCATTCCCAGACATGGCTCAGCAGGATGCGATGCGAGCCGGTGTCCACCGTCGCGATGGTGTCGCGCGGAAAGGCCGCGCGGCACGTCTCGATCACGGCGTGCGGACCCCAGCTCCCTCCCGCCCGCGGCCGGAGCGACAGCGCGATCTCGCTGCGCACCGTCGCGGGCAGCCCGTCGAGCCACGTGGCGCCGGCACGGTCGGGGGTCCGCGCGCCCAGCTCGGCCAGGGCGAGGCGCAGGTCGGCCACGAACTCGAGCTTGCAGCGATGCACCTGATGCTCCACGGGCGCCCACGCGATCTCGGCCGAGTTCGTCTTCCGGTCCCACGGCTGGATCCACGAATCCCGCATTTCGACCGGGTCGTAGCCGAGGCAGAGAATCAGGTCCGCCGCCTGCAGAGCCTTGAACAGCACGCGGTCGGCGACGGGTGAGAGCCCGGCGCCGCCGATCACACTCGGCTCGTCCTCCGGGATGACGCCCTTGGCCTTGTAGGTGGTGATCAGAGCGGCGCCGGCGCGCTTGAGGAAGGCCGCGAGCTCGGCGTGGGCTCCGTGATGGAGAATCCCCAGTCCGGCCAGGACGAGCGGGCGCTCCGCCTGGCCGAGCCAGCCCACGAGCGTGTCCAGGTCCCGACTGGGCGTGAGTCCGAGCGGCGCCCGCGCCGGCAACGGCTCAGCGGACGCCTCCACGACCGCGCCGGCCACCCGCGTCGGGACATTGAGATGCACCGGGCCGGGGACCCCGCTCGTGGCCAGGGCCAGCGCCCGGTCGATCTGGGCCGGCGCTCCACGCTCCGTGAGGGTCACGCTCGACTTCGTCACCGGGGCGAGCAGCGCCGTCTGGTCGAAGACCTGATGAGTGTAGGTGGCGGTCGTGCCGGGATCGAGGCAGGCTGTGAGGACGACCATGGGCGTGCGGTCGAGGTAGGCGTTCGACACCGCCGTCACCAGGTTCGAAACGCCGGGCCCGAGCGTGGCGACGAGGAGCGCGGGCGTCCCGGTGAGCTGGGCGATGGCGTCGGCCATGAAGCCACCGGCGGTCTCGTGCTTGACGAGGTGGAATTCGATCCCCGCCCGACGGAGGGACTCCATGACCTCCAGGACCTCCCCGCCGGGGATGCCGAAGGCGTGGCGGACGCCCAGCTGCCGGATGCGCTGGGCGAAATATTCAGCGACAGTCGACATTGGGGTCAGGTCTTGAAATGCAACATTTTCTTCCCAAATTCGTCACTCTTGGCCATTCGCGACTGACGCTCTCCGTCACAAAATGTCGTATTTCAAGACCTGACCCCATTACACGTACTCGAGGGTCTTGCCTTCGAGGCCGGCGAGGATCTTGCCGGCGGTCTCGAGGCAGCGATCGTTGGCCGGCGACATGACCGGCCCGCACATGGCATCGCGATGCCAGCGCTCGAGCGGGTACTGCTTGAGGATCCCGCGCCCGCCGGCGAGGCGGATCGCCCGGTCCGTGACGTAGGCGCCCGCATCCGAGCAAAAGCACTTCGCCTGGTTCACGGCCAAGGTCGTCGCGACGCGGTCCCCCCGCATCTTGACCTCGGCCGCCTCGCGCAGCAGGCACCGGGCCGCCCGGATCATGGTCGCCATCTCCCCAAGCGAGCGCTGGGCCGAGGGGTGATGGGCGAGCGGCTCCGGGAGCTGGAAGCTCTTGGTCTTCGCGTACTCGAGGACGTAGTCGAAGGCCGCCTCGCCGATCCCGAGGTAGATCGCCGCGTAGCCGAGGGCGAAGCCGGTGATGTCGATGCCCGCCAGCGCGGCGATGCCGCCCAGGCAGTCTTCCTCGGAGACGAAGCAGTCCTCGTACTTCATGGTGTCGCTGGAGGTGCCGCGCATCCCCGTAGCGTCCCAGTTGCGGATCACGGTGATCCCCTTGCTAGTCTTCGGCACCAGGGCCGAGCGCTGCCCTTCCTTGGCCGTCGTGGTGCCCTCGATGAGCGCCGTGACGAAGTGGTAGTCGCTGTGCTCGCCGAGTGAGGCGAAGTGCTTGGTGCCGTTCAGGAGGTAGCCGCCGTCCACCGGCTTGAAGATCGTGGTGAGCACGAACTTGTGCCGGAAGCTCGACTGCGGCTCGCTCGTCACGGAGGAGAACAGCTTGCCGTCGTCCACCACCGCGCTGAACCAGCGCTTCTTCTGGGCATCGGCGCCGAGGGAGTTGATGAAGTCCAGGATCACAGCGTGCATGTTGAAGGTGAGCGCCGTGGCCGAATCGCCCTTGGCCATCTCGAGCATCGTGAACGCGTAGGTCGGCCAGTCGGCCCCCACGCCACCGTAAACCTTGGGCACGGTGAGCCCCAAGAGCCCGGCCTTGCGGAGGTCGGCGTAGTTCTCGGTCGGGAAGACCGACTCGCGGTCATAGCGAGGGGCGCGCTCGGCGAAGGTCTTCTGCAGCGCCATGAGGCGCTCGACGATGGCCGATTGCTCTGCGTTCAGGCCTGGGTACATACCTGTCCTCCTTGTGACCGGTCTCAGATTGAGCGTTCGACGCCGCGGGCGACGTCGCGTTGAGCCGTCTTCAGCTGTCCCACTCCCAGGTGCTCGGCGATCACGTCGGGCCGGCCGAGCAGCTCGCCCCGGCTCCCGCGGAAGGCCACCACGCCGCGCGCCAGCACATAGAATACGTCGCCGACGGCGAGGGCGAGCTGCAGGTTCTGCTCCACCAGCAGAATGGCGATGCCGCGGCCACGCGCCGCCAGGATGCCCGCGCGGATGGCATTGACCAGGCTCGGGGCCAGCCCCTCCGTCGGCTCGTCCAGGAGGATCAGCGCCGGCCGGCTGGCCAGGGCGCGGGCCACCGCGAGCATCTGCTGCTGGCCGCCGCTCAGGCTCGAGGCGATCTGCCGCGCGCGCGGCACGAGGTCGGTGAAGGTCTCGAGCGCCGCGCGAACATCCTTTCCGTCCGCCCGGCCGGTGGCCTGAGCGGCGACGCGGATGTTCTCCTCCACCGAGAGCGAGCCGAACACGCGACGATCCTCCGGCACCCACGCGATTCCCAGCGCGGCGACGCGGTGCGGGGCCTGGCCGTCGATCCGGCGA
>DASSSH010000188.1:0-21375 GCA_035708525.1 Candidatus Methylomirabilota bacterium | reverse complement strand
GCGACAAGATGGTGATCCACGGGGGGCGGATCGGCGAGCTCACGCAAAAGCTCTACGATGCGATCGTGGGAATCCAGTACGGGCAGGCGCCCGATCCGGACAAGTGGACGCTCGAGGTCTAGAAGGCGACACGGGGACTTAGGGGAACCGCATGAGCACGGATTGTGTGTTCTGCAAGATCCGGGACGGGCAGATCCCGTCCATGAAGATCCAAGAGGACGAGCGCACGCTCACCTTCATGGACATCAACCCCATCAACTCGGGCCACTGTCTGGTGGTCACGAAGGCCCACGCCGCCACGATCTTCGAGGCGGACGTGGAGGATCTGATGGCCGCCATCGCGACGGCCAAGAAAGTCGCCGTCGCCATCCAGGAGGCGCTCAAGCCGGATGGGCTCAACGTGCTGCAGGCCAACGGCGCGGCGGCGTTCCAGTCCGTGCCGCACTTCCACCTGCATCTCATCCCGCGCTGGAACAACGACGGCAAAGGGTTCGACTGGAAGCTGGTCCCCGGCAATCGGGAGGCCATCATGAAGAACGGCGAGCGCCTCCGCTCGCTGCTCATGTGAGGGGGACGGGCATGGCGGAGCGAAAGATTCGCGTGGTGGTCGCCAAGCCCGGGCTGGACGGGCACGATCGGGGAGCGAAGATCGTGGCTCGCGCCCTGCGAGATGCCGGCTTCGAGGTCATCTACACCGGCCTGCACCAGACGCCCGAACAGATCGTCGCCACGGCTGTCCAGGAAGACGCCGACGCCATCGGGCTGAGCGTGCTCTCGGGCGCCCACAACTACCTGTTCGCGCGGGTGCTGGAGCTGCTCAAGGAGAAAGGCGCGGAGGACATCGCGGTCTTCGGCGGCGGCATCATCCCCGCCGAGGACATCCAGGCGCTCAAGGCCCTGGGCGTGAAGGAGCTCTTCACGCCGGGGGCCTCGACCCAGGACATCGTCCGCTTCGTCAAGGAGCACATCCGCGCTGCGGTCTAGCGCGGGGCCCACGCATGGATTTTGAGCTGACGCGGGAACAGAAAGAGATCCAGGCGCTGGCGCGAGACTTCGCCGACGGCGAGGTCGCTCCTGTGATCCGCCGCTTCGACGAGGCGCACGAGTTCCCCCACGAGGTCCTGGACAAGCTCGGCAAGACCGGCCTGCTGGGCGCGCTGGTGCCCGAGGAGTACGGTGGCGCCGCCCTCGACTACGTGTCCTACGCACTGGCGGTCGAGGAGCTGAACCGGGTGGATGCCTCGGTCGGCATTACCATGTGGGCCCACAACTCGCTCTGCACCAACCACATCACGCTCTTCGGATCGACCGAGCAAAAGGCCAAGTATCTTCCCCGGCTCGCGCGCGGCGAGAGTCTCGGCGCTTGGGGACTGACCGAGCCCGGCTCGGGCTCAGACGCCGCGGCCATGAAATCCCGGGCCGTGCGCGAGGGCGACCATTTCGTGCTCAACGGCACCAAGGCCTTCATCACCAACGCTGGCGTCGGACAGATCGCCGTCGTCATGGCCGTGACCGATCCGAGCCGCGGCAACAAGGGGATCTCCGCCTTCATCCTCGAGAAGGGAATGCCGGGCTTCAGCGCGGGACAGCCCTACCGCAAGCTCGGCTTGCATGCCTCGAACACCGCCGAGCTGATCCTCGACAACGTCCGCGTGCCCGCCGGTCAGCTCTGCGGCGAGCTCGACATGGGCTTCGTCAACACCATGCAGGTGCTGGAAGGTGGCCGCATCGCCATGGCCGCCATGTCGGTGGGCATCGCCCAGGGCGCCCTGGACCAGGCGCTGAAGTACATGAAGCAGCGCTCGGCCTTCGGCCGGACGCTGGCCGAGTTCAACGGGCTGCAGGGGATCATCGCGGACATGGGCACCGAGGTCGAAGCGGCGCGCCTGCTCACGCTGCGCGCAGCCGCGCTGAAGGACAGCGGCCGCCCGGCCAAGGTGGCCGCCTCCATGGCCAAGGTCTTCGCCTCTGAAGTCGCCATGAAAGCCACGACCAAGTCGCTCCAGATCCACGGCGGCGCCGGCTACATCACCGAATTCCCCATCGAGCGGATGTTCCGCGACGCCAAGCTCACCGAGATCGGTGAGGGGACCTCGGAGGTGCAGCGCATGGTCATCGCCCGGGACATTCTTGGCTTCAAAGGCGTTTGATCTTGGCTGAGAGCAGCGTCCTCTACGAAGTCAAGGACGGTGTCGGCACCATCACGCTCAACCGTCCGGCGGTGCTCAACGCCCTCCACGCATCACTGGCGGCCGAACTAGCCGAGACCACCGAGCGCGCGGCCAAGGACCCCGACGTCTGGACGGTCGTGATCCGCGGAGCCGGACGCGCGTTTTCCTCGGGGATGGACCGCACGGCGCTGTCCGATGGGAGCATCGGCGAAGCTTTCTACCGCCACTGGATCCGGGCACTGAACTGCCTCGAGGACATGGACAAGCTCGTGATCGGCGTGCTCCACGGCTACTGCATCGGCGGCGGCCTGCAGCTCGCCGTCGCCTGTGACCTGCGCCTGGCAGCCGCCGACGTCGTGCTCGGGCTGGGGGCGACGCGCCACGGGCTCATCCCCGACGGCTCGATCCTGCGCCTGGCGCGGATCATCGGATTGGGTCGCGCCAAGGAGCTCACCCTGCTCAACGACCACATCGGCGCCCAGGAGGCGCTGGCCATGGGCCTGGTGAACTGGGTCGCGCCATCCGAGGAGCTGGACGCGCAACTGGCGGCCATCGTCGAGAAGACCTTTCACGCTTCTCGCACCGCCACGGGCCACGCCAAGCGGCTCCTGCACGCCTCCTTCCATACTGACCCGCGGGCGATGATCGAGGAAGTCATCCGCGCGCAGAACGACTGCATGCGCTCCTGGGAGCTCCGGGAGGCCAACCGGGCCTGGGATGGAAAACGCGAGGCGCGCTTCTACCCGCCCCCCGAGGAGGCGGGCCGGTAGCACTCGCGGTCTCGCTGTCCGAAATTAGACACACTTGAAGCCCGCCTCGAACTGAGATAGAGAAGGGGCGTGACGTCAGCCGAGTATCAACAGCTCATCGACTTCCTGGGACGCCAGTTCGCCGAGGTAGACCGCCGGTTTGACGAGGTAGACCGTCGGTTCGGCGAGATAGACGGTCGCTTCGCCGAGGTAAACGGTCGCTTCGCCGAGGCAGATGGTCGCTTTGCCGCGATTCACCGCCGGTTTGACGGAGTTGAAGGTCAGATCGCCGAGCTCCGCCGCGAGATGCTCGGGCACTTCGACGAGGTCTATCGGCGACTCGAGCGTCTGGAGGAGGAGTATCAGGCGATTACGCAGGCGTTGCGCCGGATCGAAGCCGGTCTCGGCGACGAGCGCAGGCGGCGCGAGATTCTCGAGCGCGACCTCTCCGAGCTCAAACAGCGCGTCGCCGCGCTCCAAACCCGCATCGAGGAGATCGAGCAGCGCCTCGGAAACTAAGGAGTCCCGGACTGTCTTCTGAACGCTAGAAGCCGGCGCGACGCAGGGCCAGCTCGATGGTCTCCGGCGCCGGCTTGCGGGCCCCGGCGCCGATCTCCTCGACGAGGCCGACCACGGCCGCGGAGACGGGCGTGGGGATTTCCACCTCCTTGCCCTTGCTCACCACGTGGCCGTTCATGAAGGCGATCTCGGTCCGGCGGCCCTTGATCACGTCCTGCGCCATGGAAGCGCGCCAGTTGCGACCGGCACCCTCGCGCGGGACGAGCATTGCGTCGAGCTCCTTGTAGACCGCCGGGCGGCCCGCCTCCGCCCACTGCTCCGCCGGCGCGCCACTGAACTTCGGCACGCGCAGGGCCAAGGCGAGGCCGACCCGCGCCGATTCCTCAGCCAGGCGAATGGTGATCTCGCGGCCGCGCGGGTCGGCGGCGATCTCGAGGGTGCCCAGCCCGGTCATGGCCTGGACCGGATTGCCCATGCAGTTGGCACAGAGCTTGGACCACCGCTCGCCCCAGAGATTGTCGGTGGGCCGGGCACCGTCGATCACCGAGAGCATCCGCGCCAGCTCTTCCACGCGCGGCGTGATGCGGCCGTCGTGCTCGCCCGGGCGGAAGACGTCATGGCCGGTTCCCGCGCTCTTTTCCGCGCCCCGGCCGACCTGGCCAGGCTCCCAGCAGGCGACGGCGATCTTCGACATGATCAGACCCACCGAGCGCTCGCGCCCGGCGATGGAGGCGATCAGCGGATCGTTCCAGCAGTTCTGCGCGGAGACGACGTAGCCCGACGGAGCCAGATGGCGGAGCGCCAGATGGGTCGCCCAGGCGGTGTCGTAGGACTTGACCGCGACGAAGGCAACCTCGAAGTCGGCCCCGAGCCGCTGTGCCTCATGAAGATGCAGCGCCGTCACCGGCTGGGTGAACGGCTCGTGGGGACCGGTCACCGCGATCCCTGCGCGGCGGATGGCGTCGATCTGCTCCGCCCAGGGATCGATCAGGGTCACATCCTGACCGGCCCGGGCGAGGAAGGCGCCCAGGTAGGCCCCGATGGCGCCAGCGCCGATAAAGAGGAGTCGTGTTGTCATGCGCCTATGATACATAAGCGCTTGCGGTCGGGAAGGGGCATCATCTATCATCACGATTCCCATGGCGAGCGACGTGATCCTCGAGACCGAGGGCCTGACGAAGGAGTTCCGGGGTTTCGTCGCCGTCAAGGATGTCCGGCTCCGCGTCCGGCGCGGCAGCATCCACGCCCTCATCGGCCCCAACGGGGCGGGGAAGACGACGTGCTTCAACCTGCTCACGCACTTCCTCGTGCCCACGCGCGGGCGCATCACCTACAACGGGCGCGAGATCACCGGCTCGCGGCCGGCTGACATCGCGCGGCTCGGGCTCGTGCGCTCCTTTCAGATCTCCGCGGTGTTCCCGCACCTGACTGTCCTGGAGAACGTGCGCATCGCGCTCCAGCGCCGGCGCGGGCGCTCGTTCGACTTCTGGCGGTCGGAGCGCGCGCTCGACGCGCTGAACGACCGGGCGATGGAGCTGATCGAAGCCGTGGGGCTCACGGCCTTTGCGGGCACGCTGGCCGTGGAGCTGCCCTACGGGCGCAAGCGCGCGCTGGAGATCGCGACCACGCTGGCCCTCGATCCGGAGATGATGCTGCTCGACGAGCCCACGGCCGGCATGGCCCACGACGATGTGGACCGGATCTCGGCGCTGATCAAGAAGGCCGCGGCGAATCGGACCGTCCTCATGGTCGAGCACAATCTGAGCGTCGTGGCGAACCTCTCCGACACGATCACCGTGCTGGCGCGCGGCGAGGTCATCGCCGAGGGCGACTACGCCACGGTGTCGCGCGATCCAGGCGTCATGCAGGCGTATCTGGGGTCCGAGCATGCCTGAGACCGGACCGCTCCTGGAGGTGCGGGATCTGCAGGCCTGGTACGGCGAGTCTCACGTCCTCCACGGCATGACCTTCGACGTGAGCGCCGGTGAGGTCGTCACCCTCCTCGGTCGCAACGGCGCCGGCAAGACGACCACGCTCAAGTCCATCATGGGCATGGTGCCGCGGCGCGAGGGCTCGGTTCGGCTCGCGGGCGAGGAGCTGATCCATCGCCCGTCCAATGCCATCGCGCGCCTGGGTATCGCCTTCTGTCCCGAGGAACGGGGCATCTTCGCGAGCCTCAACGTCCAGGAGAATCTGCTGCTCCCGCCGGAGGTGCGGTCCGGTGGGATGACGGTGGACACCATCTTCACCCTGTTCCCGAATCTCAAAGAGCGGCTGAGGAGCCAGGGGACCAAGCTGTCGGGCGGCGAGCAGCAGATGCTGGCCATCGGGCGCATCCTCCGGACCGGGGCGCGGCTGCTGCTCCTCGACGAGCCGACCGAGGGACTGGCGCCGGTCATCGTCCAGCAGATCGGCGCCACCATCGGCCGGCTCAAGGCCGAGGGGTTCACGATCCTGCTGGTCGAGCAGAACTTCCGCTTCGCGGCCCGGGTGGCGGACCGCCACTACGTCGTGGAGCGCGGGCGAGTGGTCGAGATGATCCCGAACGTCCAGATCGAGAGCAGCATGGGAAAACTGCACGAGTATCTTGGGGTATAATGCGCCGCCCAGCCTCACCTCGCGACGGGCGAAAGGAGTAGTGCAAATGAACCGCATACTGGCATTCGCGCTTGTAGCGGCGGTGGCTTTCGCCGCCGCTCCGGCTCAGGCGCAGATCTCCGACGGCGTCGTCAAGATCGGGGTCCTGAACGACCAGTCGGGACCCTACGCCGACCTGGCCGGTCCGGGCTCGGTGGTCGCCGCCCGGATGGCGGTGGAGGACTTCGGAGCCGCCAAGAAGGGCCTGAAGGTCGAGATCGTCTTCGCCGATCACCAGAACAAGACCGACGTCGGTTCGCAGATCGCCCGCCAGTGGTACGACGCCGAAAAGGTCGATCTGGTCGTGGACGTGCCGAATTCGGCGATCGCCCTGGCCATCAATCAGATTGCCCGCGAGAGGGGCAAGGCGTTCATCGTCGCAACGGCCGCCACCTCGGATCTCACCGGCAAGGCCTGCTCGCCCAATACCATCCACTGGACCTACGACACCTGGTCGCTGGCCAACGGGACAGGCAACGCCATCGTGAAGACGGGCGGTGATACGTGGTTCTTCCTCACCGCCGACTACGCCTTCGGCCACGCGCTCGAGCGCGACGTGGAGGCCGTGGTGCTCAAGAGTGGGGGCAAGGTCTTGGGCAAGGTTCGCCATCCGTTCCCGACCGCAGACTTCTCCTCATTCCTGCTGCAGGCCCAGGCCTCCAAGGCCAAGATCGTCGGCCTGGCCAATGCCGGGACGGACACCACCAACGCCATCAAGCAGGGCGCCGAGTTTGGCATCGTCAGGGGCGGCCAGCAGTTCGCTGGCCTGCTGGTCTTCCTCACCGACATCCACGCGTTGGGACTAACCTCGGCCCAGGGGCTGGTCCTCACCGAGTCTTTCTACTGGGATCTGAACGACCAGACGCGCGCCTGGTCCACACGCTTCGCCGAGCGCCACCGGGGCGCCAAGCCGACTATGGTCCAGGCCGGTGTCTATTCCGCTGTCCTGCACTATCTCAAGGCGGTGGAGGCGCTCAAGTCGGACGACGGGAGCAAGGTCATCGCCAAGATGAAGGAGATGCCGACCGACGACCCGGTCTTCGGCAAGGGCGTGGTCCGGGCCGACGGCCGGAAGATCCATCCCATGTACCTCTTCGAGGTGAAGAAGCCCTCGGAGTCCAAGGGACCGTGGGACTACTACAAGGTCCGCGCGACGATTCCAGCGGACCAGGCCTTCCGGCCGATAGATCAGGGCGACTGCCCGCTCGTCAAGAAGTAGCCAACACGGCGCGGTGGGGGATGGGCGCGATCCTCCCCCGCCGCGCGACTCGCGCATGACCACCCTCTTCGGCGTTCCCACCCAGGCACTCTTCGGCCAGCTGCTCATTGGCCTGATCAACGGCTCCTTCTACGCCATCCTCAGCCTGGGGCTATCGGTGATCTTCGGGCTCCTCAACATCATCAACTTCGCCCACGGCGCCCAGTACATGATGGGCGCCTTCGCCGCCTACTTCCTCCTGCAATGGGCCGGGCTCGGCTACTGGTGGGCGCTGTTGATCGCCCCGATCGTGACCGGGCTGTTCGGCGTCGTGCTCGAGCGCACGATGCTGAAGCGGCTCTACCAGCTCGATCACCTCTATGGCCTCCTGCTCACCTTCGGCCTCGCGCTCATCATCCAGGGGCTGTTCCGCAATGAGTTCGGCTCCTCGGGGCTTCCGTATGCCATTCCTCGGCAGCTTGAGGGCGGCCACAGCCTAGGCTTCATGTTCCTGCCCAACTACCGCGCGTGGGTCGTCGTCCTCTCCCTCGCCGTCTGCCTGGCGACGTGGTACGTAATCGAGTGGACCAAGCTCGGTTCGTACCTGCGCGCAGCCACGGAGAACCCGACGCTGGTGCAGGCCTTCGGCGTCAATGTCCCGCGGATGATCACGCTGACGTACGGCTTCGGCGTCGCCTTGGCTGCCCTGGCTGGCGTGCTGGCGGCCCCGATCTATCAGGTCAACCCGCTGATGGGCGCCGACCTCATCATCGTAGTCTTCGCCGTCGTGGTCATCGGCGGGATGGGCTCCATCCTGGGCTCCATCGTCACCGGCTTCGCGCTGGGCGTCATCGAAGGGCTCACCAAGGTCTTCTACCCCGAGGCCTCGAACACCGTGATCTTCGTCATCATGGCCGTGGTGCTGCTGGTCAAGCCGGCGGGCCTCTTCGGACGGGAGCGCTGAGTGGCCGTCGCCCGGGAATCCGCCGAAGCGCCCGCGCTGCCCACGACGCCGCGCCACCAGCTCGTGGCCTTCGTCGTCATGGTCGCAGTCTTCATCGGCGCCCCGTTCTTCGTCTACCCCGTCTTCCTGATGAAGGCACTCTGCTTCGCGCTCTTCGCCTGCGCCTTCAACCTGCTCATTGGCTACGTGGGGCTGCTGTCCTTTGGCCACGCGGCGTATCTGGGGACGGCGGGCTACCTGACGGCCCACGCCGCCAAGGAGTGGGGCTGGCCGCCGGAGATGGCCATCCTCGTCGGCACCGCCACGGCCACGCTCCTGGGCCTGGTGATCGGGGCGCTGGCCATCCGCAGGCAGGGCATCTACTTCGCCATGATCACCTTGGCCCTCGCCCAGATGATCTACTTCTTCTGCCTGCAGGTGCCCTTCACCCACGGCGAGGACGGCATCCAGGCCGTGCCCCGCGGCACGCTGCTGGGCGTGCTGGATCTGCGCCAGCCGCTGACCATGTACTTCGTCGTCTTGGCGATCTTCCTCGGCGGATTCCTGCTGATCTACCGGACCATCCATTCCCCCTTCGGGCAGGTGCTCAAGGCTATCCGCGAGAACGAGCCGCGCGCCGTCTCGCTCGGTTACACGGCCGACCACTACAAGCTCATCGCCTTCGTGCTCTCGGCGGCGCTGTCGGGGCTGGCGGGGGGCACGAAATCCCTCGTCTTCCAGCTCGCCTCGCTCACCGACGTGCACTGGAGCATGTCGGGCGAGGTGGTCCTGATGACGCTGCTGGGTGGGCTCGGGACCGTCTTCGGCCCAGTCGTGGGCGCCGTGATCGTCGCCACCCTGGAGAACTACCTGGCCCAGCTGGGGGCATGGGTCACCGTCGTCCAGGGGATCATCTTCGTGATCTGCGTGCTCACCTTCCGGCGGGGCGTCGTGGGGGAGCTCGCCCGACTGCTCCGCAAGCCGCTCTGAAGCGGCGGTAGACTAAGGTCTGGCATCGGGCCGCGTCCATGACCGACCCCCGCGAGCGCCCTACGGCCGCTACCCTGCTCGACGCGCTGCTGGATGCGCGAAGCGTCGAGCTTCAGCTGCTCGAGAACCTCACCGACTCGCAGATGCTGGGCACCCGGGCCCATTTTTTGGAGCCGCCGATCTGGGAAATGGGCCACGTCGGCTGGTTCCAGGAGTACTGGATCCTCCGCCACCTCGACGGCCGCGCGCCGCTCCTGCCGGGCTCCGACACGATCTACGACGCGTTCAACGTGTCGTACACGCGACGCTGGGACCACCGCTACCCGTCTCGGCGACAGTCGCTCGAGTACATCTCTGCCGTGCTGGACCGCAGCGTGGCCCGCCTCGCTTCCCGTGAGCCGAGCGCGAGGGAGGCGTACTTCTACACGCTCGCCGCGCTTCACGAGGACATGCACGCCGAGAATCTCACGCTCATCCGGCACACACTCGGCTACGCGCGCCCACGCCTGATCCGCTTCGATCCCGCGGCGGCGCGACCGCCGAGCGATTCCGCCTACCGCGTCCGTGACGTCACCGTCCCGGGCGGCTCGTTCCCCCTCGGGGCGACGCCCGACGAGCCCTTCGTCTTCGACAATGAGAAATGGGCGCATCCCGTGGAGGTCGCGCCCTTCCACATCGCCTCCACGCCGGTGACGAACGCCGAGTTCCAGCAGTTCGTCGAGGACGGCGGGTATCGCCGGCGGCCGCTCTGGGAGCGCCGTGGCTGGGAGTGGCGCCGCCGGGAGGGCGCCGAGCACCCGCTGTTCTGGCTCCGCGGCCCTGACAGAGGCTGGTCGGAGCGATGCTTCGACGCCGTCGTGCCGCTCGAGCCGTGGCATCCGGTGGTGCACGTGAACTGGTACGAGGCGCAGGCCTACTGCCGGTGGGCAGGGCGCCGGCTGCCGACGGAGGCTGAGTGGGAGATGGCGGCCACGCTCGAGCCGGCGACGGGCCGAAAGCGCCGGTTCCCGTGGGGCGACGAGGCGCCGACGCCCGAGCGCGCGAATCTCGACTTCCGAGCCGGGGGCACCGTCGATGTGCGCGCGCTGCCCGACGGTGACAGCCCCGTCGGCTGCCGGCAGATGATCGGCAATGTGTGGGAGTGGGTGGACGACACGTTCCAGCCGTATCCCGGCTTCGAGTGCGATCCGTACCAGGAGTATTCCCAGCCCTATTTCGGTCAGAAGAAGGTGCTGCGCGGCGGCGGCTGGACCACGCGGTCGCGGCTGATCCGGGCCACGTGGCGGAACTTCTACATGCGCCACCGGCGGAACATCGTCGCCGGATTCCGCACCGTGGCGGTCTGAGGCCCGGCGATGGGCTGCCTGCTCGACGTCCATGCCGACGAGGCGAGATTCGTCGCTCGCATGGCCGAGGACATCCGGCGGGGACTCACGGCGCGCCCGCGACAGCTGCCCCCGAAGTACTTCTACGACGAGGTCGGCTCCGTCCTCTTCGAGCGCATCACGGGGCTGCCGGAGTACTACTTGACGCGGGCCGAGGACGCCATTCTCTGCGACATCGCCCCGGACCTGGTGCACCGGCTGGCGCCGCGCGACCTCGTGGAGCTCGGGCCCGGCTCCTGCCGCAAGGTGCGCTGGCTCCTCGAGGCGCTCGGGGACGGACACGGCGTGCGCTACGTCGCGATGGACGTCGGCCGCGAAGGCCTCGCCCAGGCGGTGGGGGCGCTCGCGGAGGAGTATCCGCGGATGCATCTGCACGGGGTGGTCGCCGACTTCGAGCGCCACCTCGGGTGTTTGCCCCCGCCCATCGGCCGCCGTCTCGTCCTTTTCCTCGGGAGCACGATCGGCAACTTCGATCCGCCCGCTCGGCGCGCGCTGCTGGCCCAGGTGCGGCGACTGTTGGGCCCCGACGGGCGGTTCCTGCTGGGCGTGGACCTCGTCAAGGATCGGCGGGTGCTGGAGGCGGCGTACGATGACGCCGCCGGCGTCACCCGTGAGTTCAACCGCAACATCCTGCGCGTGGTGAACCGGGCCGTGGATGGCGACTTCGTCCCCGAGGCCTGGCGACATCACAGCTTCTACAGCGTGGAAGCGAGCCGGATCGAGATGCACCTGCTCGCCGCCGCTCCCCAGCGCGTTCATCTCAGGGCGCTCGATCTGGTGCTCGACTTCGAGACGGGCGACCGGATCTGGACCGAGAGCTCGTACAAATTCACGCGCGAGTCCGTGGCCGCGATGCTGAGCGAGTCCGGCCTCGCTCTGGAGGGCTGGCACACGGATCCCGAGGGTCGGTTCGGCGTCGCGATTGCGTGCCCCGAGGAGCGCACGTGACGGCCACTCCGATCCCGCGGAGGCTCTACGTCTTCGATGACCTCTCGGAGGAGCTGCGCGCGCTCGGCGACGATTCCCGCGTGCAGCAGGCGGGGCAGGCCCTGCTGGCCCTGCTCCGCCGGGATCCGCGCATCGTTCTCCTGACTCTCGAAGGGCAGGTCGAGGCGCTCATCGCGCGCGGCGAGCATGCGCCGTTCGCGGTGGCCATCGGCGTCGGCCGGGCCGGCACCCGTGTGGCGACCGAGATCCACGCGCGCACGGGGTGGTTCCCCGCCATCGAGCGGGTGGATGTCTGGCGGGAGGAGGATGAGGCGGGCGGCTATGCGCTGGCCGGTCCTGCGCCGCTCGCGTCGCAGCTCGACGCGGTCGCGCACGGGGATTCGGTGGCGGTAGTGGACGACACGATATTCTCCGGGCTCACGATGCGCGCGGTGCTGGCCGCGCTGCCACCCCGTCCCGGTCGCCGGGTCCACGCCTTCTGCCTGCGCGGCGTCGCCGAGAGCGTGGACGGCGTGACCCACCTGGCGCCGGTGACGGCCGGTGTCCTGGCTCCGGGGCGGACCCTCGAAGACGTCTCGTTCATCAACGCCAGCGGACTCGTTCACCGCGGCGCCATCCGCCGGGCGCGGCGGCCGCCGCTGGCCTTCTTCGAGCGCCCGGAGTGGATGGCCGCCTGGTTCCCCGGCTACGTTGATGACGTTATCGCACTCTGCCGGGAGATCCACGAAGCGGTCGAGGCACCACCAGGCGGTCCAGGGCCTCGAAGCCGGCGTGGATCGCCAGGGCCATCAGCGCCGCCGGGATCGCGCCGGCCAGGATCGTCGGCACGTCGTTGAGCGCGAGTCCGGTCACGATGAGCGTGCCGTACCCGCCGCCGCCGATGAAGGCCGCCAGCGTCGCCGTCCCCACTGTCAGCACGGCCGCGGTCTTGATGCCCGCCATGATCGTCACCGCCGCGAGTGGCAGCTCGATCCACGCCAGCCGTTGCCAGGCGCTCACGCGCATCACCGCCGCCATGTCGAGGAGCTGGGGGTCGAGGCTGCTGACACCCGCATAAGCGTTGCGGACGATGGGCAGGAGCGCGTAGAGACACAGGGCGACGAGCGCCGGCACCCGGCCGATGCCGAACAGCGGGATCATGAAGGCCAGCAGCGCGAGCGCCGGGATTGTCTGCAGCACGCCGATCCCCATCAGCTCGATCTGGCCGAAGAGCCGGTGGCGGGCGGCGAGGAGTCCCAGCGGGACTCCCAGGGCGATGGCCACGGCCAGTGAGACGCCGACGAGCACCAGGTGCTCGACGGTCAGCGTCACGAGGTCGCGAGCCAGGTGGCGGCCCGCCGTATCGGAACCGCTCCTCGCCTCGCGCTCGCCGAGGAAGGCCGCCGCGGCCTGGGCGAACGTACGCCGGTCCAGCTCCACCTCGGCGTTGAGCCGGGCCATGGTGGCGTTGTCGATCCGGCCCGCGAGGCGCTGCTGGAGGGCCGCCCATGTCCGGGGCAGGCGGTCGGCCAGTGAAGCGCGGGCCAGCAGCACCGCCGCGTAGTCGGGGAAGAAGTGCCGGTCGTCGGCGAGCAGGACGAGATCGGCGCGCGCGAGCTGGCCGTCGGTCGAGAACACGTCAATGACGTCGACCCGGCCGCTGGTCAGCGCCGGGTAGGTGAGCGCGTGCTCCATGCCGCGAACGGCGGCGAGGCGGAGGCCGTAGTGGCGCTGGAGGCCCGGCCAGCCATCATCGCGGTCGAGGAAGCCGGGATCGAACGCGGCCGCTAAGCCGGGATGCCGGCCGAGATCACTGATGCTGCGCAGGCCCAGTCGCGCCGCCGTGTCCCGCCGCACGGCCAGGGCATACGTGTTGGCGAAGCCGAGCGGCTCGCTGATGACCAGGCCGCGCGGCCGCATCCGCGCGCGCAGCCCCGGCAGATCCGTCACCGACGGATCGTTCAGGATGGCGCGGCTGATCGTGCCGGTGTATTCGGGATAGACGTCGATCTCGCCGCTGGCCAGCGCCCTGTAGACGATGCCGGTCCCGCCAAGCCCGAACCGGCGCTCCACCGACGCCTCGCTCACCTGCTCGATGATCCGCGCCGCGATCTCGGCGATCACGTAGCTTTCGGTGAACGACTTGGAGCCCACGCGGACCGGCGTCGTGCTGCCCTCGGCAGTCCCGGCGACCGCCGCCAGGGCGGCGAGGAGCGCGGCCAGCCGTCCATGCCACGAGGCCATGCTAGAGCACCGCTGTCATGGCGGGCGGAGGCGCCTGCGCGCGCAGGAACTCGGCGACGTAGGGCTCGGCGGGCTGGCGCGCGAGGTCGGCGAAAGTGCCTTCCTGCACGACGCGGCCCTCATTCAGCAGCGTGATGGTGGAGCCGAACACGAACGCCTCGCGCACGTCATGAGTGACGAGGAGCACGGTCTTCCGCAGCTCGCGGAAGACGCGTACGAGATGCGCCTGGAGCTCCGCGCGCGAGATGGGATCTAGGGCGCCGAGCGGCTCGTCGAGCAGCAGCACGGGCGGGTCGAGCATGAGCGCGCGCATGAGGCCGGCCCGCTGGCGCTGGCCGCCGCTGAGCTCCCCCGGGTAGTGCTCGAGCAGGCTCCGCTCGAGGCCGACCAGCTCGGCCAGCGCGGCCAGGCGTGCCGCCATGCGCACCGGCGTCCAGCCCTCAGCGCGCGCCGGGAGCGTCGCGTTCTCCCCCGCGGTCATGTGGGGGTAGAGCGCGCCCTCCTGGACCACGTAACCCATGCGCCGGAGCGCGTCAGCCCGCGTGTCTCTGGAAACGGCGATGCCGTCCACGAGGATCTCGCCGGCATCGGGCGGGAGCAGCCCGAGGACGAGGCGCAGGATGGTGGACTTGCCGCACCCGCTCGAGCCGAGCAGGATCCGCGTCGTGCCGGGCTCGAGCGCCAGCGAGACGTGATCCACGGCCACGCGGGTGCCGAACGTCTTGGTGACGTCGCGGAGAGCGATCAGGGCCTGTTCCCTAGATCTGGCCAAGTGGTCTCAGGGGAATGGATCTCCCGGCCAATCACGCATGCTCCTCCAGGGATGAGGCTTCACGGCCAGGCGTGTCGACGCGACTTGGAGGGCATCGTATTCCTGCGCCGATCGCAGCGTCAAGGCGCTCGCGCGCGGTTGACGGGCCGCGCCATCTCGTCTACCGTGAAGCGGTGATGGCTACCCCGCGGTCGGGATCGCTGGCGGCGTGGCGACGTCACGCCCTCCAACGGATGGCGGCGGCTCGCCGCTCGACGCTGGCGTTCGTCGGGCGGCTGCCCGAGCGCGAGATCCTGCGGCCCCGCACCCAGGATCGCTGGTCCGTCAAGGACGTGCTCGCCCACCTGCTGAGCTGCGATGAGGAGACCATACGCCGGTTCCGGCTCATCGAGCGGGGCCGGGCCGACCGCATTCACTGGTTCGAGAGTATGGCCGACGCCGATCGGTTCAACGCGCGATCGGTCGCCCGGCTGCGCCCGCTCGGTCTTCACCCGCTGTTGCGCCGGATGGGGCGGGTGCACGCGGCTCTCATCCGGTTGTTCAAGCGGTTGCCGACGGAATCCCTGCGCGACCCCTCGCATGCGTACCCCGTGGTGGAGTGGCTTCCCGCGCCGGGCTGGAACCACGAGCGGGAGCACGTGAGCGAGATCCGGGCCTGGTGGCGCGGTCGCCGGACCTCGAGCGCGCGCCGGCCGCGGGCCGCCCGTCAGGCCTAGAGAAGGGCCGCGACCACCGCATCGGCGGCCTCGGTCGTGGACGCCTTGCCGCCGAGATCCTGTGTCACCGTCTTGCCTTCCTCTACCACGCGCTCGATCGCCTTCACGACGGCGCCGGCCGCGTCGGCGTGGCCCAGGTGTTCCAGCATCATGGCGCCAGTCCAGATCTGCGCGATCGGATTGGCAACGTTCTTGCCGGCGATGTCGGGCGCCGAGCCGTGAACCGGCTCGAACATCGAGGGGTACTCCTTCTCCGGGTTGATGTTGCCGCCCGGTGCGATTCCGATCGATCCGGCGATGGCCGGGCCGAGGTCGGAGAGGATGTCACCGAAGAGGTTGGAGCCGACCACGACATCGAACCAGTCGGGGTGCTGTACGAAGTGCGCGGTCAGAATGTCGATGTGGTACTGCGCGGTCTTGACCTCGGGATACTGTTTGGACATCGCCACGAAGCGCTCGTCCCAGTACGGCATGCTGTGGATGATGCCATTGGACTTCGTGGCCGAGGTCACGTGCTTGCGGCGCTGCATGGCCTGCTCGAACGCGTAGCGCATCACCCGGTCGCAGCCCTTGCGCGTGAAGATCGCCTGCTGGACGGCCATCTCCTCCGGCGCGCCCTTGAAGAGCCGGCCGCCGATCTCCGAATACTCGCCCTCGTTGTTCTCGCGCACGATGAGCATGTCAATGTCGTTGGGCCCGCGCCCGACCAGCGGCGAGCGCACGCCTTTGAGCAGCCGGACCGGGCGCAGGTTGATGTACTGGTGGAAGCCGCGGCGGATGGGGATCAGCAGCCCCCACAGCGAGACATGATCGGGCACGCCGGGGAAGCCGACGGCGCCGAGGAAGATCGCCTCGAACGCCCGGAGCCGGTCGAGGCCGTCCTCGGGCATCATCCGGCCTGTTCTCGTATAGGTCTCGCAGGACCAGTCGAACGGCGTCCACTCCAGATCGAAGCCGAACCGCTTCCCGGCAGCATCCAGCACGCGTGCCGCCGCGGGCACGACCTCCTTGCCGATCCCGTCGCCGGGAATCATCGCAGTCCTGTGCCTCATGAGCTCCTCCTGGCCGGAAAGAATGCCTTCATGGAACGGCGCCGGCGGACGTCCATGTCCATCAGAGCATGAATCGGATGTCCGAGCCGTATGTCGGATAGGCGAACAGCGTCTGCTTCAGATCACGCGCTGGAATCCCGAGGCGAATGGCAACGGCGAACACGTTGATTGTCTCGTCGGCATGGGGCCCAAGCAGGTGCGCGCCGAGGATCCGGTCCGTGTGCTCCTCGATCAGCACCTTGAAGCCCGATGTGGTTTCCCCGACCCGGCGCGTGTTGAACCACCCCGAACTGTCCTGCCAGCTCGTGCGGAACCTCAGTCCGGCGGCGCGGGCGGCCGCCTCGGTGAGGCCGGCCGAGGCAAGCGGAGGGACGCTGAAGACGGCCGACGCGATGCCGGCGTAGTTCGGCGTGCGCCGATTGCCCTCCAGCAGGTTCGTGACGAGCACATCGACGTCGTGGTCGGCTTTGGGTGTCAGGGGCGGTCCGCTGGCGGCGGCATCGCCCCCTGCGTACACGAGGGGGTTCGACACGCTCTGCAGGAACTCGTTCACGATCACGCCGCGCTTCTCGCGCTGGACGCCCGCAGCCGCGAGATCCAGATCGTCGAGCTCGGGCACCCGGCCCGCGCTGTGGACGGCCATCTCGGCCTCGAAGCGGCGGCCCTGACCGCGCCGCGCGGCGCGCACGGCCAGGCCGGCGCCGAGCGGCTCGATACCGCGTACCTCCGTGTCGACCTCCACGCCGATGCCGACTTGCTGCGTGCGCTTGACCAGCAGGTCCACGAGATCCGGGTCAAAGCCCTCGAGCGGCCTGGGACCCCGGTGGAGAATCGTCGCGCGCACGCCGGTGCGGGCGGCGACGTGGGCGAACTCGAAGGCGATGTAGCCCCCCCCGACGAACACGATACGCGGCGGCAGGCGATCCAAGTTCAGGAATTCCTCGCTGGTCGTGAGCCGCTCGATGCCGGGGAATCCAAGCGGCGCCGGCATGGCGCCGGCCGCGATGAGGACGCGGCGCCCGGTCAGGCGATCATCGCCGACCGCCAGTGACGCCGGCCCGACGAAGCGGGCCCGGCCATGGAACTGTTCGATGCCCATCTTCCCCCATGTCTGCTCGGTGCGCTGGGGTGTCGGATCGACCAGGGAGCGCTTGAACCGCATCAGCGGGTCCCAGTCGATCGTCAGCGCGCCGGCCGGCACGCCCTTGTCCGCCAGGTCCCGCGCGGCGTGCACCGCCTCCGCCGCGCTGACCAGCATCTTCTTCGGCACGCAGCCTCGGAGTGCACACGTGCCGCCGAAGGGCCGCGAGTCCACCACGGCTACGGTCCAGCCCGCTTCGCGGCACCGCGACGCCACCGCCGATGTCACTCCCGTGCCGACGACCACGAGATCGTACTGGTGCTCCATGCCGTCCATCCCTTCTCACCGGCAGCGGTTCCTGAACCTGATGGGTCGCGAGCGTCGGCGACGCGTCGCGGATGGCCTCCACTCGATTGGCGGCACCTGGCCTGGTGCTACTTGCCGGTCCAGCGCGGCGGGCGCTTCTCGAGGAAGGCGCGCACGCCTTCGCGGAAGTCGGCGCTGCTGTAAGTCGTGGCGATGAGGTCCTCGCCGCCCGTGGCGCGGCGCTGCTGCTGGATGCGGCGGATCGCCTCCTTCGTCACCCACAGCGTGATCGGCGCATGCGAGGCGACCTGCTCGGCCAGAGCCTGCACGCGCGGGGCGATCTCGGCCGCGGGGACGATCTCATGAACGAACCCCGCCGCGTGGGCTTCCTCGGCCGAGATCAATCGCGCGGTGAAGATCAGCTCCTTCAGGCGCGACGGGCCCAGCAGGTCGAGGAAGCGCGAGTAAGCCTCCATGGACAGGCAGTTGCCGAGCGTCCGCGCGATGGGCGCGCCGAACTTCGACTCGGGCGTCGCGATGCGCAGGTCCACGGCCGCGGCGATCCCGAAGCCACCACCGACGGCATAACCCTCGATCTGGGCGATCACCGGCTTCTTGACGCGCTCGAGCCGGCCGATGCGGCGCTCACCGCCGCGTTCGTACTCAAGGCCGTCCTCGGCCGTCTGGAAGGCTTTGAACTGGCTGATGTCCGTGCCGGCCACGAAGGCCTTGCCCCCCGCGCCCTTGAGGACCAGCACCCGGACCGAGTCGTCGGCGTCCACCTCCTCGCAGGTCTCAAAGAGCCGCTCGTACATGGCCCACGTGAGCGCATTGCGCGCTTCGGGACGGTTGAAGGTGAGCGTGACGATAGGACCGTCGCGGCTGACGAGGACTTCGGTGGTGTCCACGGGCGAGCCTCCTTGGGGCGATCGGGGCGGATTGTATCACCCGGTCGGGAATCGTGTTAGCCTACGACGGTCAGCGATGATCGCCGCGACGCCTGCCACCGACCGCTCCCCAGGGGCGGCCCTCGACGGACTCCGCGTGATCGACCAGACCCAGGTCATGGCCGGCCCGTTCTGCGCCATGCTCCTGGCCGACATGGGCGCCGACGTCATCAAGGTGGAGCCGCCCGAGGGCGAGCACACGCGGCGCACCGGCGTGGAGATCATGCCGGGCGTGTCCGCCGCCTTTCTGGCCGTCAACCGCAACAAGCGCGACCTGACCGTCAACCTCAAGAAGCCCGAGGGGGTCGCGCTCCTGAAGCGCTTGGCCGCGACGGCGGATGTCCTCATCGAGAACTACCGGCCCGGGGTGGCGCAGCGGCTCGGCGTGGGCTACGAAACCCTGCGCACCGTCAATCCCCGGCTCATCTACTGCTCGATCTCGGGCTTCGGCCAGACGGGGCCGTACGCGGCGCGCGGCGGCTACGACCTCATCGCCCAGGGCATGAGCGGCATCATGAGCGCCACTGGCAGCGCCGACGGCCCGCCCGTGAAGGTGGGCGTGCCCGTGACGGACCTCGGCGCCGGGCTCTTCGCCGTCGTCGGGATTCTCTGCGCGCTCCGCGCGCGCCACCGAACGGGCCGCGGTCAATTCGTCGACACCTCCCTCTTCGAGGCGGGGCTGGCGCTGTCGCAGTGGGAGGCGACCGAGTACTGGTACACGGGCGAAGTTCCTCGACGGCTCGGAACCGCTCACCGCCTCAACGCGCCCTATCAGGCCTTCCGGGCCAGCGAGGGTTACTTCACCGTTGGGGCGTCCAACGAGCGGCTCTGGCCGCGCTTCGCCGGCCTGCTGGGCCTCGAGCCCCTGACCCGTGATCCGCGCTTCAACACGCTCGCCGGACGGGTGCGTCATCGCGCCGAGCTGGAGCGCCTCGTCGAGGAGGTCACGCGCCGTCAGCCCCGGTCGCATTGGCTCGAGAAGTGCGAGGCTGCCGGCATTCCCGCCGGGCCCATCTACAGCGTGCCCGAGGCGCTCGACGATCCTCACGCCCGCGCCCGCGGGATGGTGCAGGAGTACGAGCATCCGGAGGTGGGCCGCGTTAGGGCGCTGGGCAACCCGGTCAAGCTCTCACGGACGCCGGCGGCGACGCGCAAGGCGGCGCCGGTGCTCGGCGAGGACACCGACGCGATTCTGGGCGAGCTCGGCTACCGCGCGGCCGACATCGCGCGGCTGAGGGAGCAGGCGGTCATATGATCCGCGAAGTGCCCGGTCGCACGCCGCGCATCCATCCCGGCGCCTTCGTGGACCCGGCCGCCCAGGTGATCGGCGACGTCACCATCGAGGAGGGCGCCAGCGTCTGGCCCTTCACGGTGCTCCGCGGTGATCAGGACAACTACGTCAATCTCGGCCGCAACTCCAACGTGCAGGACAACTCCGTGCTCCACGTCACGCCCCAGTTCCCGTGTATCGTCGGCGCCGGCGTCACCATCGGCCACCGCTGCGTCGTGCACGCCTGCACCATCATGGACAACGTCCGCATCGGGATCGGCGCGGTCGTCCTCACCGGCGCCGTCGTCGAGGAAGGCGCTCAGGTCGGCGCGGGCGCGCTGGTGCCGCCGGGCAAGGTGGTCCCCGCGGGCTGGCTGGTGATGGGCGTGCCGGCCAAGGCCGTCCGCAAGATGGAGGCCGAGGAGATCGAGGACATCCGCCGCAACGCGCGCGAGTACCTGGCGCTCTGGCAGCGCGACTATCAGCCGCCTCAGCCGAAAGCGGTCACGCGATGAAGCCACTCGAGGGCATCCGCGTCATCGACCTCACCCAGGCTATGGCGGCGCCGTTCTGCACGCTGAACCTGGCCGACATGGGCGCTGACGTGATCAAGATCGAGCCGCCGGGAGAAGGCGAGCCCACGCGCCAGCTCGGGTACGCGCAGCAGAACGGCCACAGCGCGAGCTTCATGACGATCAACCGCAACAAGCGCGGCCTCACCGCCGATCTCAAGCGCCCCGAGGGCGTCGAGATCATCCGGCGGCTGGCCCGCACCGCGGATGTCTTCGTGCAGAACTACCGACCGGGCGTGGTCGAGCGGCTGGGCCTCGGCTACGAGGCGCTGCGGGCGGTGAACCCCCGGCTCATCTACTGTTCGATCTCCGGCTTCGGGGCCACCGGCCCGTATTCCTCACGCGGCGGCTACGATCTCATCGCCCAGGGCATGAGCGGCATCATCAGCGTGACGGGTGACGAGGACGGGCCGCCGGCCAAGGCGGGAGTGCCGCTGAGCGATCTGGCGGCGGGACTGTTCGGCGCCTACGGTATCCTCTGCGCGCTGGAGTATCGCGAGCGCACCGGCGAGGGACAGTTCGTGGACACCTCGCTGCTCGAGGCGGCGATGGCGCTCACGGTGTGGGAGTCGAGCGAGTACTGGGTCACGGGCCGCGCGCCCAAGGCGCTGGGCTCGGCGCATCGGCTCTCGGCTCCGTATCAGGCCCTTCGCGCCAGCGACGGCTACTTCACCGTGGGCGCCAACAACGACAAGCTCTTCGAGAGCTTCTGCCGTGCCATCAACCAGCCGGATCTCCTTGAGGATCGCCGGTTCTCCCGCGCCGCGGCGCGGCTCGAGCATCGTCCCGCGCTGATCGACGAGATCGAGAAGACGACGGTGGGCGAGACGCGGGCTCACTGGCTCGAGCGCCTGGACCAGGAAGGCGTGCCCGCCGGTCCGATCAACACCTATCCG
>DASSSH010000187.1:0-2492 GCA_035708525.1 Candidatus Methylomirabilota bacterium | reverse complement strand
CGACATCGTGCTGGCCGAGCTGACCGGAGCGCACGTGCACATCGCGCACCTCTCGACAGTGGGCGCGGTGCGGATGGTGCGGGAGGCCAAGGCGCGCGGGATCCGCGTCACCGCCGAGGTGACCCCCCACCACCTGCTGCTGACCGACGAGGCCGTGCGCAGCTATGACCCCAATTTCAAGATGGCGCCGCCGCTGCGGGGCAAGCGCGATGTCGAAGCGGTGCTCGAAGCCCTGGCCGACGGCACCATCGACTGCGTGGCGACCGACCACGCGCCGCATGCGCTCTCGGACAAGGAAGGCGAGTTTGCCGAGGCGGCCAACGGGATCGTGGGGCTCGAGACGGCGGTGCCGCTGCTGCTCGACCGGCTGGTGAGGGCCGGGCGGCTGGACCTGCCGACCCTGGTGGCGCGGCTGTCTTCGGGGCCGGCGCGGCTGCTGAGCCTGCCCGGTGGCAGCCTGGCACCCGGGGCCAACGCGGACATCACGATCCTCGACCTCGAGCAGCCCTGGACCGTGGATCCGGCTAGCTTCCGCTCGCGCAGCCGCAACACGCCCTTCGGCGGCTGGACGGGGACGGGCGCCCCCTGGATAACCATCGTAGCCGGCGCACGGGTGACCGTATGAGCACCACGGCCCTGCTGGCGCTGGCCGACGGGCGCGTCTTCAGGGGCGAGGTCTGCGGGGCGACGGGCGAAAGCGCCGGGGAGGTGGTCTTCAACACCTCGATGACCGGCTACCAGGAGATCCTGACCGACCCGTCGTACCGCGGCCAGATCGTCTGCATGACGTATCCGCTCATCGGCAACTACGGGATCAACCCGGAGGATGTCGAGTCGCGGCGGCCGTGGGTCAACGGCTTCATCGTCAAGGAAGCCTGCCCGTTCCCGTCCAACTGGCGGGGTCGGCGCACGCTGGACGACTACATGAAGGAGCACGGCATCGTCGGCATCCAGGGCATCGATACCCGAGCGCTGACGCGCCACCTGCGGGATCACGGCGCCCAGGAAGGCATCATCTCGACGACGGAACCCGACCCGGCGCGGCTCGTCGAGCGCGCGCAGCGGCTCCCCGGGCTCGTGGGCCGTGACCTGGTGAGCGAAGTCACGGTGGCCGAATCCCATGGCTGGAGCCAGGGCGAGTGGGACCTCAAGCGCGGCTACCTGGCGCCGCCGGCACCGCGGTTCAGGGTGGTGGCCTTCGACTCGGGCATCAAGCAGAACATCCTGCGCTGCCTGGCGGGACTGGGCTGCGCGGTCGAGGTGTTGCCGGCGGGCACCCCGACCGCCGCCGTGCTCGAGCGGAAGCCGGACGGCGTCTTCCTCTCGAACGGGCCCGGGGATCCCGAGGCCGTGCCCTACTTGATCGAGACGGTTCGCGAGCTGATCGGCAAGGCGCCGATCTTCGGCATCTGCCTCGGGAACCAGATCCTGGGACTGGCCTTCGGCGGCAGGACCTACAAGCTCAAGTTCGGTCACCACGGCGCCAATCACCCGGTGCGCGAGCTGAGCACGGGGCGCGTCGAGATCACGACCCAGAACCACGGCTTCGCGGTCGACCCCAAGTCGGTGGAGCGCTTCGGGCTCGAGGAGACCCACGTCAACCTCAACGACGGCACCTCCGAGGGCATGCGCCATCGCGAGCTGCCGATCTTCTCCGTCCAGTACCACCCGGAAGCGTCGCCGGGTCCCCACGACGCCCATTACCTGTTTACCCGCTTCGTCGAGCTGATGAAGCGCAACAAGCCGTGACGAGCCGCGGCGCCCGTCGGCGCGGCAGGGAAAGGGGGATGATCCACACATGCCAAAGTATTTGATTGCGTACCGCAAGATCGAAGAGGCGGGGCAGAAGCCCGAATGGGCGGTGTTCACGACGGAGAGCGAGCTCTCTCTGGAGGCCCATGCCGTCAAGGAGCGCGTCGAGCGGCGCATGAGCGTGTTGGGCGAGAAGCTCTGGGGCAACGGGGAGGTCGTGTGGATCGGCCCCGGCCGGCTCGATGACGTGCTCTACCGGCGCGACGAGGCCAAGCCGGAGACGTCCATCGTCTATGGGCTGGTCGAAGAATAACGCGCGTGCGGGATCGGCTGGATGCGCGGGCCGTCGGCCTGATGGTGCTCCTGACCGCCATCTGGGGCGGCTCCTTCACCTTCGTGAAGCTGGGACTGCGGGACCTGCCGGTCTTCGGCTCGCTGTGTCTGCGCTTCGTGCTGGCGACGGCGATCCTCGCCCTCTACTGCCGCCGGGTCGGGACGCCGCTCTGGTACACGGGGCGGCGCGCGCGGTATCTGCTGGTCGGCGCCGCGGCCTTCGCCTGGAGCCAGGCGCTCCTCTATCTGGGACTCACGCTGACGACCGCGGGACGCGGCTCCATCTTCTTCAACACCCAGCCGTTCTTCACCCTGCTGATCCTGCCTCTGTTCTTTCCCGAAGAGACCGTGACGGCGCGCAAGCTGTTCGGGACGGTCGTGGCGTTCTCCGGGGTGGTGCTGCTCTT
>DASSSH010000186.1:0-13697 GCA_035708525.1 Candidatus Methylomirabilota bacterium | reverse complement strand
CTTCACCACCAGGGGATGGTAGTTCAGGACGCCGCCGCGCCCGAAGCGGGCCGCCTCCTCGAAGACGTCGTTCGAGTCCTTCCAGTCGTACCCGCTGAATCCCATGGCCTGGGCGAACTTCTGCACGGCCCACCAGTCGGGCCGGGCGTCCCCCGGCGCGTCGTAGAACTTGGCGTACAGACGCAGCCGTCGCTCCGAGTTGCACCGAGTCAAGTCGACCTCGCCCCAGGTGGCCGCCGGCAGCACGATGTCGGCGAGCTGCGTATTGACCGGCTCCACCGGATAAATGTCGGAATCCACGAGCACCATCCCGCCCGAGTCGAGCCGCTTCCGGAACGCCTCGAAGATCGCTTTGCGATCCAGGTTGCCGATCTGGTGCGGGTTCGCTCGGGTCATGCGGTGCGCGGCATCGGCCAGGTCCTGAGAGGCCATCATGGCTGGGAACCAGGTGGTGCCGAACACCCAGGCGAACCGCACCTTGCCGTCGAGCAGCCAGCGGTCGAGGTTGAGACTCTTCTTGCGCCGGCCCGGATACTTCTCGGGGTTGAGCCAGCCCGAGCCACCGCCGGCGCTCATCATGCCGCGCTGGTGCCCGCCGCCCCGGGAGATCATCCGGCCCGGCCGGTTCCCGGCGCCGCAGATGAGGCCGAGCGAGGCGAGCGACGTCGTGTTCAGGTAGTTGTTGGACCAGTAGTTGCCCTTCTCCAGCATGAACGAGGTCTTCGGCCGCCGGCCGTCGGGCAACGGCTTGGCGATCAGCTCCGCGCAGCGCCGGATGTCCTCGGCCCGGAGTCCGGTGATTCGCGCGGCATTGTCGAGCTTGTGCTCGTCGCGCCCGAGGATGAACTTCCGGTAGTCCGGCCAGTCGCTCTGCCACGTCCCCCATGTGGTCCGCCACTGCCAGCCCGTGTTGCGGGTCCCGCGGCCGTAGCCGGAGTCCACGTCCCAGGTATTGGCGATCCATTGGTCGATGAACGCCTGGTCCTGCCAGCCGTTCTCGATGACGAGGCGGGCGAGAGCGTTGTGCAGGATGGTATCCGTCCCCGGAATGATAGGGAGCCACAGCCCGCCCCGCGCCATGCCATAGGCCACGCCCATGGTCTTGTGGGGCGTCACGAAGATGAGGGTCTTGTTCGGGTTCTCACCCCTCATGATCCACTCGGTGAAGAGTGTGGTCTTGGTCTCATACGGGTCGACGCCGGACATGAAAGCGACGTCGCACATCCCCCAGTCCTCATAGCAGGCGGCGAAGGAGTCGATGCCGGCGTCGTCCAGCCCGGTCGCGTCGTTGGTGTTCGAGCACTTATCGTGGGGCGCGATCGCGGGCGTCCCGATGGAGGTCATGGCCAGCTTCGTGATGGCGTAGGTGTTCTCGAAGTACTGGTAGGAGTACATCTTCACCGCCCACGCGTGCTCGCCGTACTTCGCCAGGATGTACTTCGAGATGTCGGCCATGGCCCCGATGGCCAAGTCCCACGAGACCGGCATGAGCGTGCCCCGCACCCGGATCATCGGGTACAGCAGGCGCTCGCTGGTGCGGTTCTCGGGGTTGTAGCACTTCTGCGCGAGCGTGCCGCCGCGAATCGAATGGTCACCACCGACGTTGACGACCTTGGTGTCGAAGTCGGGCGCCACGACGACGTGGTGGGGCTTGCCCTGGTAGCGCACGATGTTGTGCTGGCTCGGGCTGGCCCAGGGACGGAGGATGCCCTTCACCGGAAAGTCCACTTTGAAGGCGTTCTGGGAGCCCTTCATCCCGCCTTCCTTGCCGACCGGCCAGCGGTACACCTTGTAGCCGCACGCCACCGTGCAGTAGTCGCATGCCGTGCTGAGCACCTGAGCATCCCTGGGGGGCAGCGGCACGTAGTCCTTGGCATAGACCGCGAATGAGTGGGGGAGGGATTCGCGCTTGTCGTTGGCCATGGTCAGTCTCCCGGCGTCCTCACACAGCCCGCGGATTGCGCACATTGGTGGCGAACCCGTACACGAGACCCATCACCCCGACCGCGTAGATGTCGGCCCCCACGGCCTCGAGCACGATCTGCGGCAGGCTCTCCGTCGCGTGGCCCGATACCACCATGCCGTGGCGGCTGAGATCGAAGGTCGTGAGATGCATCGGACAGGGCCCGAGCACCTGGTGTGTCGCCTTGAACGCCCCGTGCAGAGGCCCGCCCATGTGGGGGCACTGGAGGTTGAAGGCCACGATGTCGGCATCCGGTCCGACGCCTCCGCCGGCGGGCACGCCGAGCTTGACGAGCAGGTTGCTCACGCTGGGATACGGATACTTGAAGTCCACCGGCTGGCTGACCTTCATCGCCCCGAGGGAGCCGACCTTCAGGCGCGGATAGTCGGCCTTGAGCGCGAACTGCGCTTGGCCGGCCGCCGGGGACCACCCCGAGATGCCCTCAAGGGCCACCATGGTGACCCCCAGTCCGCTGCTCAGCAGGAACGCCCGCCGGCTCATGCACGGGCGTTGCCCGTACGCGTCGTCCTGTGTCGACACCTGCGCCTTGCGCTGGCTCATGCAATCTCCACTCATTTCATGACCTCGTATGGCGGCAGCGCTGGCGGCTTGATGATCAGCGGTTCGTCCATGCTGAGGGCCTCGAGAAAGGACACGAGATCCTTCTTCTCCTGATCGGTCAATGCCAGCGGCCTCATGAGCGGTGACTTATTCGGGCCGTCACCGCCACCCTTGTTGTAGAAGTCGACCACGTCGTCGAGCGTGTACAGGATCCCGTTGTGCATGTACGGCGCCGTGTACTTCAGCTCCCGCAGGCTGGGGGTGCGGAACTTGCCGATGTCCTTGGGGTTCTTCGTCTGGTAGTAGAGCCCCATGTCGCGGTTCGCATCCCGGTATCGCTGCTCGGTGACGCCCTTCTGGTACTGCTCCCACCGGTGGGTGATCTGGTACAGCGGCTCGGCCTTGAAGACGTCGTTCTCCGGGACACCGAGCGAGTGAAACTTCTGGTCGGAGGCGAGCGGCCCGTGGTGGCACAGGATGCAGCCGGCCTTGCCGTGGAAGAGCGCCATGCCCCGAAGCTGTGCCTCGGTGAGCGCCTTCTTGTCCCCCGTCATGTAGCGGTCGAACGGTACCTTCTTCGGGTCGGAGACGATGGTGCGCTCGAAGGCCGCGATGGCCTGCCACGCGTGGGTGATCCGGGGCCACTCGGTCCCGAAGACCGCCTTGAACTCCCGGACATATTGCGGGATGAAGCGGAGCCGCATCTCCATCATCGCTGGGTCGCCGTTGCCGGCGACGTTACCTTCGGCCGCCGCGGGCGCCTGCGCCTCGAGGCTGGTGACGTTGCCCTCCCAGAACAGCTTGTTGTAGTGGGCGGCGTTGTAGATGGTCTGGGAGTTGCGCCAGTGCTGAGTGCCGGGGTAGCCGCGGGAGATCTCGCCGCCGTCGCCCCAGCCCTGGTCCGGGACGTGGCATGCCGCGCACGGCGCGCTGCCGTCACCGCTGAGCCGGCTGTCGAAGAACAGCTTCTCGCCCAGCCTCACCTTCTCCGAGGTCATGGGATTGTCCGCCGGCACCGTCACGGGCGGTAGCGGACCGAGCGCGGGGAGGGTCTTCACGGCCGGCGTCGACTTCTTGCCGGACGTCTGCTGCGCGGCGACATCCATGCTGGATATCCCCGCGGCGCCCAGAGCGAGCGCGGCGATCACCGCGCCGGCGACGCCCGTCTTGACCCATCTCTCGTTCATGGCGTGACTCCCTCAGTTCTTGCCGAAGACGCGTGGCCGATAGCCGGGCAAGGTCGGAGGCTCCACCACGACGGCATCGCCGCTCAGGCTTTCCAGGAAGGCCAGCAAAGCCGCTTTCTCGGTATCCGTGAGACCGAGCGGTTTCAGCTCGCCGCCGGCCCCGCCCCCGGTGTTGTAGAACTCGACGACGGCCCCGAGCGTCCTGAGCATCCCGTTGTGCATGTACGGCGCGGTGTATTTCAGATCGCGCAGCCCGGGCGTGAGGAACTTGCCGACGTCCTTGTCGTCCTTGGTGATGGCGTAGAGCCCCACGTCGGCACGGGGGTTCATGTAGTTCGGCATCCCGCTCGTCGCGTAGTGCCGCAGCATGGTGATGGCCCGGAGCGGGTTCCTCCACACCTCGGGGTTCTCGGGCACGCCGAGCCGGTGGAGCTTGTGGTCGGAAAGCGTCGGTCCACCGTGGCACTGCACGCAACCCGCCTTCCCTGTGAACAGAGCAAGCCCTTCCTTTGCCTGGCTGCTGAGGGCGGCCACGTCACCCCGGAGGTACCGGTCGAAGGGCACGTTCCTCGACTGGATGCTCTTGATGAACTCGCCGACGACACCGAACATGCGGGGCCCGTAGGGATCGGACCCCTTCCCGAAGATGCGCTCCCACATGGCCACATACTCCGGCACCTGCTTGAGCCGCTCCTGCACCAGGCGCCCATCGGCGTTCATCGTATGGGCCTCGGTGACCATGTCGCGCACGAGCGTGCCGAGGTCCGAGCCGTCCAGGCGACCGTCCCACATGAAGCGGACCCGCTGGCGGGCGTTGATAATGCTCGGCGCGTTGCGGAAGTACTCGGAGGCCGGATAGCCCCTCGAGAGCGGCTCACCGTCGGCCCAGCCCTTCTTCGGATCGTGACAGGTGGCGCAGGACAGGGCGGCGTCGCCCGACAGGCGCGGATCGAAGAAGAGGTACTTGCCCAGCTCGACCATGGCCGGGTTGAGCGGTGTCGCTTCCGGCAATGGCGCCAGGGGCACGTAGCTTCCCTGGGCCGCCGTCGGCTCCGGCACGACCATGATGGCCAGCCCGAGCACTGTCGTCAAGCCGGTCGCAACGAGCGCGCCGGCCAGGGGCCAGGGTCGGAAGGGTCTCATGAGACCACCTCGCTCATCTCCGCGCGTCCTCACTTGGCGAACTCGAACGCGGCGTTGGCCGTGGCGCCGGCCTGGACGCTGATCTTGGCGCTCTTCTCTCCCAGGACGGGATGCCAGGCCTTCACCTCGTAGTCTCCGGCGGGCAGTTGGTCGATGGTGAAGGAACCGTCCTCCCTGGTCACAACGGCGTAGGGATTGTCGGCGGCGAAGGTCCAGGCGTGCATGAAGTCGTGCGCGTCGCACTCGATCTTCACGAGGTTGGAGCGGCGCATCTTGACCGGCTGCTTCATGTCGCCCTTGTCCGGCTGCCCGACGTTGAACATGGTGCGCCGCACCGTGCCGATGATCTCGTACGTGTGGATGTTATGCAGCACCGGGTCGGAATTGCGGATCGTGAGGTCGGCGTCCTTCTTCACGATCAGCACGTCCGGAACGAACCGGCAGCCCTTCTGGTCGAGGAGCGGCCTCTCGGGGTCGCCCCATGCCTTCCCCTTCTCCACCTTCGCCACGTAGACGACTGCGCCCCGGAGGCCACCGTCCCTGACCGCCACCTCGAGGACCTCCCGGTTGCCGGTGCCGCACACCTGGTTGTCCTTCGTGATTGGCACCGCCCTCGGGGCCGGCACCACCCCCTTGAATGTCACCTTGCCCGCAATTTTCCCGCCATCCGAGACCGCGGTGACCTCGTAGGCATGCGACACGGTTGTGAGCAACAGCGCCCCTGCGACAACGGCACCCCAGGACATCGTCTTTGGCATCGGACCATCCTCCTTGCCGGCATCCTCGTGACTGCTCAGGGAGCAACGCTTGTGCCAGGACGGGCAGCGGCCGGATCCGGCACATCTGCAGGCTCTGCGGGATCCTTGGCTACGGGCCGCCCTCGGATGCGGTCAGTTTTCGACCGGAGGGCGAACAGAAACTGACCGAGCGTCCGCCTGCGAGTTCTGATGGTTAGCCCTGGGAGCGCCAGAGGCCGACGGACTTCGGCGGCCCGGGGCGCTGCGCCCGCATGAGCTCCACCGTGATGACGCGGATGCCCTGCTGCGAGGCCGTCTCTTCGAGGCGCCGGCGCACGCGCTCCCGCACGAAGCCCGGAATGCGGGCAAGGAGAGCCCGTGCCTCGTCCGACCAGTCCGCCAGGCCGGCCCCCCGATTCGCCGGGAGCCGCGCCTCGGGCAGCGCATCGTCCAAGCGGCGGTAGCCACACTTGGGATCCTCGGCCAAGAGGTCGCCGTGTGCCGCCAGCGCCCGCGCTCGGCAGCCGCCGCAGCTCGCGCGGAAATCGCAGGTGCCGCACTTGCCGCCTGGGACTTCTTTGCGGAGCCGGCGCAGGGGTTTCGCGCCGGCCCAGATGTCACGGAGCGCCGTGCGCCGCAGATCGCCGGCCTCCTCCGGAACATAGGGGCATGGGGTGACCCGGCCCTCGGGCGTGATGCGGAAGTAGCTCTTCCCGGCGAGGCAGGCGCCCGACCAGCCCGCGTAGCCTCGCGTCGTCTCGCCGGCCCGCAGCCCGAGCAGGCGGCGCACATAGGGAGCGCAGCGGGCGCGGATCATCAGGCCGCGGCGCGTCTCCTGCAAGCGGAGGATCGCGGTCAGCGACTCCTCGTAGGCGTCGCCCGACAGATCCGTCTGCGTCACGCCGCGCCCGGTACAGACGAGGAAGAAGACGTTGAGCGCCAGAGCGCCCTCGGCCTCGGCGATGTCGGCCATGCGTTCCAGGTCGGGCCGGTTCTCCGCGAAGATCGTGGCGTGGAGCTGCACCGCGAGCCCCGCAGCGCGCGCAGCACGAACCCCGGCAAGCGCCCCGTGCCAGGCACCCGGCGTGCCCCGGAGCCGGTCGTGGAAGTCCGGCGTCGGCGAATCGAGGCTGATCCCGACCGCCGCGGCACCCGCGGACCGGAGGTTCTCGGCGAAGCCCCGACCGAGCAGGGTGCCGTTGGTGCCGATGACGGGCATCAGACCGCTGCCCGCTGCCTCCGAGATCAGCGTCAGGAGGTCGCGCCGCAGGAGGGGCTCGCCCCCGGTCAGGACCAACATCGCGCCCGGCGCGAGCTCCGCCAGTTGCCGCACCACGCGGCACGCCTCGTCGGTGTCGAGCTCGTCCGTGGCCTCGCGCCGGCGCTGCGTCGCATCCAGATAGCAGTGGCCGCACGCCAGGTTGCACAGGCGCGTGAGGTTCCACGAGACGATCTCGGGGGTCGTCATGACGGCCGGCCCTCCGCGAGCATCTCGGCCGCCGCGCGAAACGCCCCCTCGACCATGGCCTCGGTGACCGTGCCCTGCCCGCTCCGGCGAGCCATCGTCTCGATGCGCAACCTGGCGTGGGCTCGTACGGCGTCTTCCGCGATGCGGTCAAGCCGTGCAGTCGCCGCCTCCTCCCACACGGGCGCGGGGCCGTCGACAGTCCGTTCCCCTGCTCCGGCGCCGTGGGCGCGAGCGCGGGGGCACCTGCCGCCCGGCGGGGGGGCCCCCACCGCGGCCTCCGGTCCGCGCTTCGGGGCGATCGCCGCGAGGCAAGCGTCGATCACGTCCGATGTGATCACCGTGTGCCCCTCCCTCACGGCGCGATCCAGCACTGCCTTGCGCGCCAGGCCTTGCACGAACGCCGGCACCCGGCGCATTCTCGCCTCGGCCTCCTCGGTCCAGGTCATCGTCGCGTCCGCTACGTGCTCGACCGGCGGCGCGAAGGCGCGGGCCGAGAGCAGCAGGTTGCACGGCGCCTGCCGGAGCAGGGTCTCGGTGGCGCTGCCGAGATCCATCCCCTCCTCGGAGTGCACACCGGTGCGGCCCAGCACGAGGAGCCAGGGCCGCCGCTCCTGCGCCCACCTCAGCACCTGCTCGGAGCCCTTCCCGGAGAGAAGCGTCGTGGCGATCTCCACGCCCTCGTCGCGAGCGATCTGCGCTGCGAGGTCGAGGTGGGACTGATAGATCTTGGCGAGCCCCGAGTCGATGATCTCCGCGTGCAGTCGTTGCTGCTCCTCGAAACGGAATACGGTGGCCGCCTCGGGCGACAGCACCCTGGCCACGCGATCGAACGCCACGGAGTGGAAGAAGGGATCGAAAGCCGAAATGACCTCCACCGGTCGGGCGAAGATGCGGGCCAGCCCGAGGGCGGTCCGGAGCCCGCCGAAGGAGCGGGGGCTTCCGTCCAGCGCGACCATGATGCCGCCGCCGGTGGCCGACAGCGTCCGGACCACCAAAAGGTCGCGGTCGATGCGGCGCGCCACCCGCTCGCACACGCTACCGATCTGGGAGGCCGCGACGGCACCCAGCCCCAGCGCGCCCATGACGACCAGATCGCAGTCGCCGGCGCCGATGTCCTCCACGAGGCGCCGCCAGTTCTTGCCCTCCAGCGCGACGCGGGTCGCCGGAACACCGGCCTCGGCGCACCGGCGCGAGAAGACGTCGAGGTAGGAATCGGCGATGATCCGGAGCCCGCGGGTGATCAGATCGTCGTGGATGTCGCGCTGCTCGACGAGCCTGTCCTCCCTGAGGTATGGCGCGGGCAGGCCGCTCTCCATCTGGCGGAAGCGGCGCTCGTGCAGCTTCGCGGCGTAGACGTGGCTGCCTGTAACCCTGGCGCCGGTGCTGCGCGCGACGGCGATGGCGAGGTCCAGGCCCGTGAGCGAGTGGGGCGAGTTGTCGAGCGGGACGTAGATGGACCGGTACACGGCTGGCCTCCTATCGCGTGAGGAGCGTCCGGACGACGAAGGCTGTCATGCCCGCGGCTCCCGGCCCTTGCGCAGCCGCCGCATCAGCCACAGCTCTCCAGCCAGGGTGACGAGACCGAGACTGGTGGGCCAGAGGTACACTGCGAGCGCCGGCGGCGGCTCGAGGAGGAGGTAATACCATGCGGAGATCGCCATCTTGAGGCCCTCCTCGCCCTCCTCGCCATCCCAGAGATGAAAGGCGATGGGCACGAAGCGCCCCTCCTCGAAGGCCGGCTCGTCATCGGTTTGGGCGGCGAGCTGCCGGCGAAGGATCACCCGGTACTGGCCGTCCTTGTAGCCGCCCCGGGCGACGACGCCGGCCGTCTCCCGCGGCGACATCTTCTGGTGGCCGGAGACGGTGAGCCGGCTCAGCCCCTGCGCGGCATTCCAGCGCCAGTAGTCCACGGGGTGCTGCGGGTCGCCCAGGACAAAGTAGGGCTTCTCCTCGCCGACGGATCGCGTCGCGGGGAATTGGACTGCGACCTGGTCGGCGGGCTTGCCTCCCTCGCCCCGGCTGTGGGTCCCATCGTCCCATTCCAGCAGGATCGCCACCTCGTGCTGGTCATAGAGGGCTCGAGCGGTGATCACGTCATGAGCTGGTGTGAACCAGCGGGGCTCGAGGATGATCTGGCCGGCGAGCGGGAAGTCCACGTATGCGGCCTCCTCCCATTCCCTGGCGTAGGGGTCGGCGGGAATCCCACCGCCCACGCGGCGAGCCTTCAGCACCTGACCAGGCTTCCGCGGCCGGGTCAGGCTCTTGACGTAGGCGGCCAGGGCCCAGCGGTCCTCCACGGCCGGGATGGCGTCGAGGAAAGACGGCATCGGCGTGCCGTCGAAGCCCGTGGTGAGCGTGCGATAGATGTCCCCGATGCCCTCGCCGCCGCGGAAGCGCCAGCCCTTGGTGAAGTTCACCGGCCGGATGGGGAAGCGCCACTCGTCCTTCATGCCCACGGCCGACGGGCCATCACCCCGGCCGAGTTGGCCGTGACACTGCCAGCACTTCTTGGCCTGGTAGAGCGCCTGGCCGCGGGCGATCAGCTCCCCCGTCACCTTCGGCGGCTCACCCACCACGAGCTGCTCCTTGGGCGGGTCGTTCTTGAAGAGGCCGAGGCCATCGAAGGTCTTGACGTAGTGCGCGAGCTGCCAGCGATCCTCCTCGGAGAGGTACTTCTTCCAGGCCGGCATCGAGGTGCCGGGCAGGCCCTGGCTGATGACCCTGAAGAGGTCCTGATCGGTGGGAAGCTGCCCCGAGAGCGTGCTGCGCACCTTGAAGACGGCAGTGGTGAAATCCCGTGGCCGTGGGTAGACGCGCTCCGCCGCGGGGCCATCGCCCCGCCCGGAAGCCCCGTGGCACTGGGCGCAATGGCGCTCGTAGAGCGCCTGCCCCCTGTCGCGGTCTGCCGCCACGGGCGCTGGCCTTACGGGCTCCGTCTGCGCTCCCTGGATAGCGCCGAAGGCCGCCTGCGCCGAGCCGAGAAACAACGCGAGCATCAGACCGCGCGCGAGGCCGCGGATCGGAGTGTGGCCCCCTCCGACTCTTCTAGTGCGTGTCATGCTTCACGTCCTCGCCCCAGGTGCGCGGCGTCGAGCCGGATCCTGCGTAGATGTGGAGGATCACCTTCCAGATGTCCTCGGCGGAGAGGAAATGCTGCCACGCCGGCATCGCCGAATTCCAGGGCGTCGCGGCCCTGGGCAATCCCGGGCCCCCGGTCGCCACGCGCCAGAAGACGAACGACTCCTGCAACATGGAGATCGTGCCCACGTCCCGAAAGTTGGCGGGGATCGGCGCGAAGGCGCCTGCGAAGTGTCCGTCGCCGGCCAGCGCATCGCCGTGACAGAAGAAGCAGTTCTGGTAGTAGATTGTCTTACCCTCGGCAATGTGCGTTGGCAGGGCCGCGCCATGCGTCCGCAGCGGATTCTGCAGGCCCGCGATCTCCGCGCGTGTGCCCCGGAACGAAAAGCTGGCCGGCGGCTCCGGATGGATCACGCGCGGCTCGAACGGCGCATCGGAGGACGGCCCAACCCGCCACCATGCGCTCCCGGCTACCCCGAGCGCCACGGCGAGAAAGACCACGGCCTGGACGGCTCGCGGCGCCCGGCCCTCGAACACCGCGCGCAGCGGCGCGAGGAAGTAGCGGAGACGGGCCTCGTCCGCCGCCACGAAGAGCAGGATGCCAAGCGTCGCGATGGACATGTAGATCGTCAGCACGCTGGCCGGGATGGGCGGCCTGACGAGGAGCTTGAGCCCGCTCAGGACGCCGAGCCAGAGGCCGAGGGCAATGTAGAAGGTCCAGCGCCGCGTCATGCCGCGTGTCCTCCGGAGGGGTTGGCAGAGCCCGCGAATCGGGCGGCGACGGCCAGCGCGAGCAGCATGCCGAGGTTGAACACGAGAATCACGATGCCGAGGCGGACGCCCTCGTGGGACCAGGGCGACGCAGCGCCGGTGGCGCTGTAGGCCTTGCCCGAGAGGCTGGCGAGGTATCCTACGATCTCATGTAAATCGCCTTCCGGGATCGTCGCGCCAAAGGTCGCCGGCATGATGCCCGGAGGGTATCCGGGCGTGGTCCAGGTCGTGGGATCGACGATCTTTCGCAGTAGCTCGCGTGGCTCGCGCGTGGCGGCTGCGCGCGTGAGGTCGGGTCCGACCGTCCCCCCTTCACCCTGCACCTTGTGGCAGCCGAGGCAGCCGCGCTCCGCCATCACCTCCCGGCCGCGATGCGCGGGCCCGGCCGTCTTCGTCAGGACCACGTCTTCGGGACTCACCCTGACGGTGACCTCCCCGCCGCCGAGGGCCTGGAGATAGGCGACGACGGCCTTGACCTCGGCCATGCTGAGGCTCGCGGGCGGCTTGATCGCCGGGGGCATCATCTTCGGGTATCCCGGGACCAGAAACGCATCGGGCGTCACCAGGGATTCGATGAGGTAGGCCTCCGCCGCCATGCCTGGCTTGCGCGTGGCCGCCCGCGCCGCCGCCTGGCGAAGATCGGGCCCGCGCTCATTGCCCCGCTCCGAGTCCTTGTGGCAGACGAGGCAGCCCCCCTTGCCGCGCAACAACTCCTGTCCGGCGGCCGCCAGCTCATCTGGCGTCATCCGGGCGGTGATGACCTGCTTCGCGGGTGGATGCTCCTCGAACTGGGGCACGAGCTGTCCCACGTAGGCGTAGATGCCGACGATCGCCAGCGCGAAGGCGGCGATCTTCAGGAGGGTCGGCTGCGTCCCCCCCGTGGGACGCTCCGGCCGACTCCCGTGCCGGCGCGGCTCGTCGCGCATGGCCATGCCGAACACCACCGCCACCATCGCGAAGAACACGAGGACGATCATCGAGACCATCAAGGTCGCATGCCCGTGGGTCGGGGTGTAGGCGTGGCCACTCTGGTCGGGGAGGCGCCCGTAGACGTGCCAGTACTGCCGGATGCCGGAGCGGATATAGCCCATGAGGCCCATCAGCCAGGTAAAGCTGATGGCAAGGAAGAACAGGGCGTACTGGGCGCGCGCGGGAATATGGCCCCACCGGACGGCCCCGATCTCGCGCGCTCCGCTCAGCATCGGGATGTCGATCGCGACGAACACGGCCATGGCGCCGAGGACGGCCAGCACCTGATAGACAGAGAAGCCGATGCGAATGTTGGACGGCACATAATAGCTGTAGACACCGTAGCCCAGCACCACGGCGGCCGCGCCGGCCACCACCGCCGCCTGCGCGATCTTCCCCGCCACCGCCCACCGCACGGCGGGAATCCGATTGCCGCGGCGGTAGAGCATGAAGGACACGAACGTGGTGAGGATCATGAGGTTGACCGCGGTGTTCTTGGCCGCCATGACCCCGAAGAGGCCGAGGAACGGATGGTGCGAGCCACCCATGGCGGCCATCTCGGTGCCCGTGGCGATGATGGAGCGCGGCGTGGCCCAGACGATGAAGCCCACGGTCAGCACCAGCATCATCGGCACCTGGAACTTGACGTACCGCTCGGCGCCGGGGATACGCCCCATGCCCAGCCACAGGTAGACATTCGCGGCGAGGAAGAGCGAGCCGATCAGCATGGCCTGCAGGATCCACAGCCAGGAGAAGCCGCCGCCCATCATGGAGACGCCCATCTGCTCGCTGAACTGGTAGATCTCCCGCCCGAGCCAGTACCCCGCGAAGGGCAGCGGGATGAAGGCGGCGATGGCGATGAAGGAGCCGACGTAGCCCATCCAGTCGAACCGGGCCCGGTCGTCTGTGTTGGTGGCGGCCAGGAACCTCACGGCGGCGTAGGCGGCGACGATGGCCCCGCCGAACGCGACGTTGGCGAGCAGCCGGTGGATGTTGATCGGCATCCAGGTGAAGTTGCGGATGGCCGCCCACAGGCTGACGAGGTTGCCGGCCTCATCGACGCCGGCCGGGCTCATCATGAAGGTGACCCAGATGTCGGCGATGAACAGGAGTGCGGTGCCGAGGAGATTGACCACCGCCCCCAGCAGCAGATGCCAGCGCTTGCGGGGACCCTGGAGGGCATCCCACGTGTACCAGTACAAGTAGGCGGCGACCACCTCGGCGAAGATGAGCGCCACGTAGAGCAGCCAGGTGGGCTTGAACAGGCGCGACATGTACGCGCTGAGCTTCGGGTAGAGGACGAGGAGGAGCACGAGCAGGATGGCGCCCAGCGCGGCCGTCAACGTGTAGGCCATGGCCAAGAGCTTGGTGAACTCCCGCGCCAGCTCGTCGTGGTGGCGCTCCCGCGTGACAGCACCGACGATCTCCGTGATGAAGGCGAAGATCGGCACGCCCAGCACGAAGGCGGCGAACATGAGGTGGAGCTCGGCCGCGATCCACACCGCGGAGCGGTTGCCGAGGAGCGGCAGCGAGCGGTAGTCCGCCGCCGGCAGGATGGACGACAGCCCCTGGGCGATGAGATACGCCGCGGTCAACAGCAGAGAAATCTTCAGCACCCCTTTGGAGGCGCCCCGCAAGGCGGCGACCGCGTCGGTGGCGGCCCCCGGCTCTCGGCGCGCGATGGACCTGTCGTCGCGAGTCGACACGGGCGCTTGGGGCTGCAGCGGGCGTGCCAGCGGGTTGCGGCCCGGAGGGCTCGGCCCTGGGCGGGATTCGAGAGCGCAGCCTCGGTGCGCTCCCGTTTGAAGGGTGGTCAGTCA
>DASSSH010000185.1:0-6878 GCA_035708525.1 Candidatus Methylomirabilota bacterium | reverse complement strand
GCCGCCCCGCGAAGGCGCGCGCGGCTTCCGGCGAGTCCACGCCTTCGAGCCTGACCAGGACCGTGTCCCCTTCGAAGCGGGACGCGGCCACGCGACACGGCTCGCGCCAGCCGCTCTCCGGCTCCCACAGAAAGCAATCTCCCAGCCGCTCGAACCGTTCCTGCGGCTGATCGGTCAGGGGCCGCACCTTCACCTCGCCCCGCAGGCCGTAGGGCTTGAGCACTTCACCGACCGCGACCAACGCGGCGGTACCTGCCATCGCTAACCCTTCGCCGCGCCCGCGCGAGCCAGCAGGTTCTTGACGGTGTTCGAGGGCTGAGCGCCCTTCTTGATCCACGCCTGCGCCTTGTCCAGCTCGATCTTGATCAGGGGCGGGCGGCTCAGCGGGCTGTAGTGCCCGATGATCTCGATGAACCGCCCGTCGCGCGCGGCGCGCGAATCGGCCACCACCACGCGGTAGGCCGGCTTCCGTGTCGTTCCCGTTCGCCTCAGTCGAATGTGGACTGCCACTGGGTCACCTCGTTTTTCCCGGGTTCGCGCCCGTTATCTGGGGAGAAACGGCGGGGCGCCTCTCAGCTTCCCCATCCGTCCTTCCATCTGCTTGAGCCCCTTCATCATCTTCTTCAGCTCCGCGTACTGCTTGAGCAGCCGGTTGACGTCCGACACGCCGGTGCCGCTGCCGCGCGCGATGCGCTGGCGGCGGCTGCCGTTGATGATCGCCGGCTCCCGGCGCTCGTCAGGCGTCATCGAACCGATGATGGCCTCGAACTTGGCCAGATCCTTCTCCTCGCCCTTGAGCTCCTTGGGCAGCCCCTTGCCCTTGAAGAGCGGGATCATCTCCATCAGCTGGGTCAGCGGGCCCATGGAGCGCAGCTGCTTGAGCTGGGTCGCGAAGTCCTCGAGCGTGAAGCTGTCCTCTCGGATCTTCTGGGCCAGGGCTTCAGCCTGCTCCGCGTCCACCGTGGCCTGGGCCTTCTCGACGAGGGAGAGCACATCGCCCATGCCCAGGATCCGCTGGGCCAGCCGGTCCGGATGGAACGGCTCCAGCGCGTCGGTCTTCTCGCCGACGCCCACGAAGGCGATGGGCCGGCCCGTCACCGCCCGCACCGAGAGCGCCGCGCCGCCCCGCGCATCGCCGTCGAGCTTGGTCAGAATGACGGCATCGATTCCCACCGCGGCGTTGAACTTCTCCGCCACGCTCACGGCGTCCTGGCCCGTCATGGCGTCCACGACCAGCAGCACGTGGTGAGGCCCGACCTCTTTCTTGATGGCCTTGAGCTCGGCGAGCATCGTCTCGTCGATGTGCAGCCGCCCGGCCGTGTCCAGAATGACCGGCGACAGCCCCCGTCGCGCCGCCTCGTCGCGCGCCGTCGAGCAAATCGCCACGGGCTTCTGGCCGGCCTCGCCCACCACCGGGATGCCGAGCTGCGCCCCGAGCGTGCGGAGCTGCTCGACGGCCGCCGGCCGGTAGATGTCCGCGGCGGCCAGGAGCGGATGCTGCCCCTGCTTCTGGAAGTGGCGTGCCAGCTTGGCCGCCGACGTCGTCTTGCCCGAGCCCTGCAGACCGATCAGCATGATCACGGTGGGCGGACGGGGTGCCGGAGTCAGCCGATGGCCGGCGCCGCCCACTAGCTCGACCAGCTCGTCGTGCACCACCTTGACGACCTGCTGGCCGGGGGTGAGCGACTGGAGCACGTCCTGACCGATGGCTCGCTCGCGGACCCGCTCGATGAAGCCCTTGACGACCTTGAAATTGACGTCGGCTTCGAGCAGGGCCACGCGCACTTCGCGGAGGGCCTCCTGGACATTCTCTTCCGTCAGCCGGCCGTACCCGCGAAGCCGGTCGAAAATGCCGGTCAGACGACTGGTCAGAGCGTCGAGCATGAGGTGACCGTCCAGTAGCAGACTTCTGGAAACGCTAAAGAGTACTGGCGGGATAGCGGAAAGTCAAGCCTATTTCACTACTTCCGCGGCACTCCTGAGCTCTCTGACGGCCTGGCCGGGGTCAGGGACCCCAAAGATGGCCGAGCCGGCTACCAGCACCTGCGCCCCCGCTTGGGCCAAGGGGAGAGCGTGCTCAAGCTTGACCCCGCCGTCCACCGAGATCAGCGTTGGACGCTTCCCGAGTAAAGACCGGACTTTTCGGACCTTTTCATAGGCTGTGGGGATGAACGACTGGCCTCCGAACCCGGGATTGACCGACATCACCAGCACCAGGTCCAGATCGTCGAGCACGTACTCGATCACCCCGGGAGGTGTGGAGGGGTTCAGCGCCACCCCAGCGCGAGCTCCAGCCTCCCTGATCTGGCTCAGGGCCCGCTGCAGGTGCGGGCAGGCCTCGGCGTGGATTGTGAGCCAGTCGGCTCCGGCGCGGACGTAGGTCTCGATCCAGCGCTCCGGCTCTTCGATCATCAGGTGCACGTCGAGGGGCAGCCGCGTGTGCTTCCGGATCGACTCGATCACGGGCGGGCCGATGGTGAGATTGGGGACGAAGTGGCCGTCCATCACATCGAGGTGAAGCTGGTCGGCTCCCGCCGCTTCGACCCGCGAGATCGCCTCGCCCAGGGTGGCGAAGTCGGCCGAGAGGATACTCGGGGCGATTCTCATATTTGGCCTGACCATACCTTATCGGCCGGCACCGCCGCAATGAAAGCCAGTCCGGACGCTGTATTGATGAGGCCCAGAGTTAGTTCTTGACAATTCCGACCGGGATTAGCATGATTTGCCTACTTTGGATAGTTCAGTCGGCCGGTCCAGCAGGGAGGCCTTCTGGGACGTGACCTCGGGGTGCGCCGGGCCGCCTCTCGCCGACCGGTGCCCGGTATGCCGGTCGCCGATCGTCGTGCGTCGCCCGGGAGAGGTCATGGTCAGGAACGCGATCCTCAGAGTCGACGCCTCCAGGCGCGTGACCGCGAAATGCGCCCGCTGTAAGTCCTGGGTGGAGGTGCCACTGCGCTTCATCGGCTGAGCGTTCCTGTACTCCCAAGGCAAAGGTCACAGTCGAAGACAGCAAGCCGGGAGCCCCGCCGTCGCGAGACGGCCGGCCCCGGCTTTTTCATTCGAGAGGAGAATGTCCATGAGTCACGCCGTGGTCGAGAGCAAGGCCCAGCGGGCCGAGCGGCTCAAGCGCGAGCTCAATCCCTGGGCCGCCTACACCGAGATCGAGCGGTTTGCCCGCGAGGGGCACGGATCCATTCCGCCCGAATGGCTCGGGACCTATTTCCGCTGGTGGGGGATCTACCCGCAGGGTGACGGCGTCGGCGTGGTGGGCGGGACGGGCGGCCAGGGCAAGGCCGTTCCCTACTTCATGTTACGCATCCGAATCCCCAACGGCGTCCTCTGCTCCGCGCAGCTCCGCACAATCGCGGACCTCGCCCAGCGTCACGCCCGCGGGATCGCCGATCTCACCGTCCGCCAGAACATCCAGCTGCATTGGGTTCGGGTCGAACACCTCCCGGAGATCTTCGGCGCCCTCGAGCGCATCGGCCTCAGCAGCCTGGGCTCCTGTGGCGACGTGACCCGAAACATCACCGGCTGCCCTGTGGCCGGCGTGGACGCCGACGAGATCGTGGACGCCTCGCCCCTGGTGGAGGCGGCCACCGCCATGCTCAACGGCAGCCCCGAGTTCTACAACCTGCCCCGCAAGTACAAGATCTCCATCGCCGGCTGCCGGAGCTGGTGCTCGTATCCCGAGATCAACGACCTTGGCCTCACGGCCCTGCGCCATTCCGGGACCGGAGAGATCGGATTCTCGCTGAGAGTGGGCGGCGGACTGTCCACCGATCCTCACTTCGGGGTTCGCCTCAACGCTTTCGTCCGCTGGGGGCAAGCCCTCGCGGTCATCAAGGCCGTGTCCGAGATCTTCCGCGACAGCGAGGTCTTGCGGCAGAGCCGCGAGAAGGCGCGGCTCAAGTTCCTCTTCCTCAATCACGGCTGGACCGGTGAGAGCTTCCAGCAGGAGCTCGAGCGGCGGCTCGGCTATCCGCTCGACCCGGCGGTTGCCGAAGAGCCGCCGGACGACGTCTATCGTGACCACGTGGGCATCCACCCTCAAAAGCAGAGTGGCTACCACTACGCCGGCCTGGCCGTGCTCCGCGGGCGAATCACCCCTGAGGGGCTGCGGGCTGTCGCCGACGTCGCCGACCGGTACGGCACGGGCGACGTGCGGGCCACGGCCATGCAGAATCTCCTCATCCTCAATGTTCCCCGCGAGCGCACCACGGCGCTCGCGCGGGACGTGGAGGCCGTGGGGCTCAGGCTCGAGGCCTCCCCCTTCTGGCGGGGCACAGTCGCCTGCACGGGCACCGAGTTCTGCAAGCTCGCGCTCACCGAGACCAAGGGCTTCTCGCGCCGGCTCGTCGAGGAGCTCGAGCGGCGGCTGCCGGGCTTCGAGCAGCACGTTAAGATCCACGTCACGGGGTGCCCCAACAGCTGCGGCCAGCACTGGATCGCCGACATCGGCATCGAGGGTAAGAAGGTGCGGGTGGACGGCCGGCTCGTGGATGCCTACTACTTCTGCGTGGGTGGGGCGGTGGGCCGCCATCAGGCCCCGGCGCGTCCCGTTGGCTATCGTGTGCCCGCCGACGAGGTGCCCGCGGCCATCGAGCGGCTGCTGCGCGGGTATCTGGTGGGCCGGCGCGATGGTCAGAACTTCCGCCAGTTCTGCGCCGCCCATACCGACGCCGAGCTCCGCGAGCTGCTGGCGGGGGAGCCCGCGCTGGCCGTGGCGCGCGACGCCGCGCCGGGGCGCCCGCCCCTTGGCGTGGACGGCTGAGGCGAGAGCACGTGGCCGGGCACTATCCGGTGTTCCTCGACGTGACCGGGCGGCGCTGCGCCGTCATCGGCGGCGGCCCGGTGGCCGAGCGCAAGGTGGCGGGCCTCATCGAGGCCGGCGCCCGCGTCAGCGTCATCGCGCCCGCATTGACCGGGCGGCTCGCGGAGTGGGCGCGCCAGCAGGCCATCCGCCACGTGGCTCGCGAGTATCGCCGGGGCGATCTGGCCGGGCACCGGCTCGTCTTCATCGCCGCCGACCGCGAGGCGGTGACCGAAGCCGTCACGCGCGAAGCTCGCGAGCGCGGCATCTGGGTCAACGCGGCTGATGATCCGGCCCGCTGCGACTTCATCCTGCCCGGCGTGGTGCGCCGCGGGCTGCTCACGGTGGCGGTCTCCAGCGGGGGCTCGAGCCCCGCGCTCACGCGCGCGATCCGGGAGGAGCTCGAGGGCTACTTCACGAAGGACTACACGCTGCTCGCGCGTGTCACGGCCGCGGCGCGCGAGGAGCTGAGGCGCCGTGGCGAGACGGCGACCGCGGAGGCCTGGCAGCGCGCGCTGGGCGGCGACCTGCGCCGGTTGGTGGCCGTGGGCCGCGAGCGCGAGGCCAAGGCCCGGCTGCTCGAGCAGTTGAGGAGCGAGGCATGCCGCTAGGTCGGGTGTCGCTCGTGGGGGCCGGCCCTGGCGATCCGGGGCTGCTCACGGTCCGAGGGCTGGAGCGGCTGAGGGAGGCCGACGTGACCGTCTACGACCGGCTCGTCAACCCCGCGCTCCTCGACGAAGCCCCTCCCGGCGCGCTCCGGATCTACGCCGGCAAGCTCGCGACGCCCCAGTCGCTCGGTCAGGAAGAGATCAACGCGCTCCTCATCGCCTACGCGCGCGTCGGGCTCAGCGTGGTGCGCCTCAAGGGTGGCGACCCCTTCGTGTTTGGCCGCGGCGGAGAGGAAGCGGAAGCTCTCGCCCGAGCCGGCATTCCCTTCGAGATCGTCCCTGGGGTGAGCGCGGCGGTGGCGGTGCCGGCCTATGCCGGCATCCCGCTCACCCACCGTGCGCTGGCCTCATCCTTCGCCGTCGTGACCGGGTCCGAGGATTCGAGGAAGGCTGAATCCGCCGTCTCGTGGCAACGTCTCGCCACGGCCGTGGACACGCTCGTCGTGCTGATGGGCGCCACGGCGCTCCCGGCCATCGTCGAGCGCCTCCTGGCCCATGGGCGGCCGGCCGAGACGCCGGTCGCGCTGATCCGCTGGGGAACGACCGAGGCCCAGACGACCGTCGTGGGGCGACTCGATGAGATCGTGGACCGGGCGCGGGCGGCGGTGATCCGGCCGCCCGTGGTGGCGGTGATCGGCGACGTCGTCCGGCTCCGAGAGTCGCTGAGGTGGTTCGCCCTGCCCGGAGCCTCGGCCGATCCCCGGCCGGTCACAGCCCGAACCGCGCGGGAAGGCTAGCGCGGACTCGAGACGGCGGCTGCGGCCGGCGGGGGAATCGGCTTTTCGTTGGTCGCGGGGTCTCCCCGCTTGAGCCTCAATTCCTTCAGCAGCGTGTCGTAGGACGAAGTCTGGATGACGCGGTTGAACTGACCGCGGTAGCTGCTGACGAAGCTCACGCCCGAGATGGCGATATCGAAGACGACCCACCGCGAGCCCGACTGCCGCAGCCGGTAATCGATTGGGATCTCGGTTCCACCAACGATGATCTTGGAGCGGACAGTGGCGTACTCCCCGTCCACCGTCTCCCCCGTATAGACGATTCGCTCGCCCGAGTACTTTTCCAGCCTGCCGAAATACGCACGGGCCAGGAAGTCTTTGAACAGTCGCACGAACTCGTCGCGCTCCTGGGTCGTACGGTCCTTCCAGTGCTGGGCGAGGGTGCGCCGGGCCATCTCGGGAAAGTCGAAGAGCTGCTCCGCGATCCGCTGGATCCGCCCGCGGTGGCGCGCGACAGCCTCGGGCTTCTCGAGATCGGCCTCCTGAACCACTTGCACGACCTGCTCCACGGCGGTCTGGACCACCTGGGTCGGGGTATCGGCGGGTAGCGGGTTGGCTGCGAGCATGAGCCACATTGCTAGTGCTTTGTCCATCATGGCCGCCTCCCTGGGTGCGGGGGCG
>DASSSH010000184.1:0-7826 GCA_035708525.1 Candidatus Methylomirabilota bacterium | reverse complement strand
CGGCGCTCCGGCTCTTGGGTAGAATACTGCGGGCAAGCCCCGCGTGGGGCATCGCGCCTGCCATGACCGCTCCAATCCAGGTTCCCGAGCGCTTCAACGCCGCCGACTTCTTCCTCGATCGCCACGTGCGCGAGGGCTGCGGCGGGCGCACGGCCTTCCGCTATCGCGGGCGCGCGGTCACGTACGCCGAGATCGCGCTCCGAGCGAGCCGAGTCGGGAACTGGCTGCTCAAGAAGGGCGTCGAGATCGAGCAGCGGATCCTGCTGGCGCTGCCCGATTGCCCCGAGTTCGCGGAGGCGTTCTGGGGTGCCATGAAGATCGGCGCCGTCCCCGTGCCCGTGAGCGACACGCTTGCCGCCGAGGAGTACGGGTTTGTCCTGCGCGACAGCCGCGCGCGGGTGGTCGTGGCCGGCGCTGCCGCCGCGCGGGCGGTCCTCGCGGTCCGGGAGCGGTGTCCCCATCTCGGCGCCGTGATCGCCGTGGGGGGAACGCCGCGCGGCGCCCTCGGCTACGAGCGGCTGCTCGAGCGCGCCTCACCCGAGCTGGCGGCGGCGGAGACGAGCGCCGATGACACGGCGCTCTGGCTCTACACCTCGGGCTCGACCGGCCGGCCCAAGGCCGCCGTCCACCTGCACCACGACCTGCTCCACGCCGCCGAGCTGGTGGGCCGCGGCGTCTTCGGCATCGGCTCCGACGATCTCATCTTCTCCGTCTCCAAGCTCTACTTCGCCTTCGGCCTGGGCAACTCCCTCTACTTCCCCGCGCTGGTCGGCGCCGCGTCCGTGCTGGTGCCCGAGCGGCCGGATGCGGTGCGCGTCTTCGAGCTGATCCAGGCCGAGCGGCCGAGCGTGCTATTCACCGTGCCCACCGTCTACACGCGGCTGCTGCAGGTGGAGGGCGCCGAGCGCCGCTTCGATCTCTCCTCGCTGCGGCTCTGTGTCTCCTCGGGGGAGGCCCTGCCGGCGGCGCTCTTCCACGCCTGGAAGTCGCGCTTCGGCCACGAGCTGCTGGATGTGGTGGGGTCGACCGAGGCGCTGCACGATTTCATCGCCAATCGGCCGGGCCATGTCCGCCCCGGCTCGAGCGGGCAGGTGATCCCGGGCTTCGAGGCGCGCCTCGTGGACGACGCGGGGCGTCCCGTGGCGCCCGGCAGCGTCGGGCACCTGCTCATCAAGGGCGACTCGACGGCGCCCTGCTACTGGAACCGCCACGAGCGGACCAGGGCCACCATGCTGGGGGAGTGGCTCCGGACGGGTGACATGTTCTACGCGGACACGGATGGCTACTTCTATTTCTGCGGCCGCGCCGACGACATGCTCAAGGTGGGCGGCATGTGGGTGTCGCCGGCCGAGGTCGAGGCCTGTCTGGTGGAGCACGCAGCCGTGCTCGAGGCGGCGGTGATCGGCCGCCGGGACAGCGACGGGCTGACGAAGCCGCACGCGTTCTGCGTCCTGAAAGATCGGATCACTCCGGGCGAGCCTCTGGCGGGCGAGCTCCGCGAGCTGGTGAAGAAGCGGCTGGCGGGCTACAAGGCCCCGCGCTGGGTGGACTTCGTCGCCGACCTGCCCAAGACGGCGACGGGCAAGGTGCAGCGCTTCCGGCTGCGGCCGAAGGAGTGAGACCGGTCGACGATCGCGACGCCGGCTCCGCCTGATATGAGGGTCATCGTCGACAGGCTATCCAAGACCTACCGCGACCGCCGAGGCCATGAGGTCGCCGCGCTCGAGCGGATCAGCCTCACGGTCGACGCCGAGGAGTTCGTCGCGATCCTGGGTCCCTCGGGCTGCGGCAAGTCCACCTTGCTCAACATCATCGCCGGACTGCTTCCCGCCACCGCGGGCCAGGTCTTCTTCGAGGGGGAACATCGCCCAGGGCGGCCGCCGGCGGCCGTCGTGTTCCAGGAATTTGCCCTCTTTCCCTGGCGCACGGTGCAGGGCAACGTGGAATTCGGCCTCGAGGAGGCGGGGCTGCCCTCCGGCGAGCGCGCCGAGCGGGCGCGCCGCTACCTGGACATGACGGGGCTCCGCGGCTTCGAGGGAAAGTTCCCGCACCAGCTCTCGGGCGGGATGCGACAGCGCGTGGGCATCGCGCGGGCGCTGGCCGTGGAGCCCGCCGTGCTGCTGATGGACGAACCGTTCTCGGCGCTGGACGCGCAGACCCGGACCTTGATGATGGAGGAGCTGCTGGGCATCTGGGAACGGACGCGCCAGAGCATCCTGTACGTGACCCACAATATCCAGGAAGCGGTGTTCATGGCCGACCGCGTGGCCGTTCTGTCGCGCCGCCCGGGCCGGCTGCTGGATGTCGTCCCCGTGCCGCTCAAGCGACCGCGCACCGAGACGCAGCAGGGCGAGGCGGCCTTCGTGACGGCGGCCGACCGCATCTGGGGGCTGATCAAGTCCGAGGCCCAGGCGGCCCTCGGGGAAGCCCAGGCCTGATGGCCGTCGAGCGCGTGGCGGTGAGGGACCGGGCGGCCTTTCTCCGCCGCCGCGAGCACCGGATCGTCCGCGCGCTGGCGCTCTTCGGCCTGGTGATCGTCTGGGAGGCGCTCACCCGGACGGGCTGGGTCTCCTCCCTCTTCCTGCCCTCGCCGCTGGGCGTGCTCGAGGAGTTCGCCGACATGGCCCGCTCGGGCCAGCTCTTCGTCCATCTGGGCGTGAGCCTCAAACGGCTGCTGCTGGGCTTCGGCGTGGGCGCGGTCACGGGCATCGCGGTGGGCGTCGCCGTCGGGTTCTTCTCCATGACCGAGGCGATCGTCCAGCCGATCATCGCCGCCACCTTCCCGATTCCCAAGATCGCCCTGCTGCCGCTGCTGATCCTCTGGCTCGGCCTGGGCGAGGCCTCCAAGGTGGCCGTCGTCGCCCTCGGCGTGTTCTTCCCGATGGCCATCAACACCTACTCGGGCGTGCGCCAGGCGGATGCGCTCCTGGTGCGCGCGGCCGTCGCCTTCGGCGCGGGGCGGTGGAGCGTGATCCGCAAGGTTGTGGTGCCCTCGGCGCTGCCCATGGTCTTCGCCGGGCTCAAGCTCGGCGCCGGCACCGCGCTGCTCCTGCTGGTGGCGGCCGAGCAGATCGCGGCCGACTCGGGCATCGGCTTTCTCATCACGCAGGCGGGCAATCTCATGGAGACCACCAAGCTCATGGTCGGCCTCACCGTGCTCTCGCTGCTGGGCCTGCTCTCCTACTGGGGGCTCGCCAGCCTCGAGCGCGCCGTCATTCCCTGGCGTCACACCTGATGGAGGATCGCCTGATGCGACGTCTCGTCCTGCTGCTGCTCGCGGCGCTGTCGGTCGGCCTCGCGCTCGAGCCGGGCCCCGCGGCCGCCCAGGCCAAGGTCAAGGTCGGCGTGCTCAAGCTCACCTCCTCGGCGCCCATCTTCGTGGGCGTCGAGAAGGGATTCTTCAAGGAGTTCGGGATCGAGCCCGAGCTGGTCTACTTCCAGGCCGCCGCTCCCATCGCCACGGCGCTCGCGGCGGGTCAGCTCGAGGTGGGCGCGACGGGACTCACCGCCGCGCTCTACAACATCGTGCTGGGCGGTGAGCAGCTCTGGATCGTCGCCGACAAGGGGCGCGAGTGGCCCGGCTACCCGCTGGTCGGGATCGTCGTCCAGAAAGAGCTCTGGGACTCCGGCGCGCTCCGCGCGGTGAAGGATCTGAAGGGGCGTCGGATCGGCGTCACCCAGCTCGGCTCGACCTTCCACTACCATCTGGGGAACATCCTGGAAAAAGAGGGGCTGACGCTGGCCGACGTCAAGGTCGTGCCGCTGCAGGCGATGCCGGCCACCGTGGAGGCGCTCAAGGGCAAGCAGATCGACGCCATCCTCGTGCCGCAGCCCTTCCCCGGCGCCACGGAGAGCCAGGGCTTCGGCAAGATCCTGGCATGGGCCGGCGACCTCTACCCGTGGCAGATCGCCGCGGTGTTCTACTCGAAGGGCTTCACCGCCGACCGCGCGCGAGCCGTGGCCTTCATGCGCGGCTACGTCAAGGCCTCGCGCTACTATTTCGACGCCGCCCTCGTGCAGAAGGATGGCCGCCACCTCCCCGGCGCCAACTACGACGAGGTGGTGGCGATCACCGCCAGGTACACCGGCGCCAGGCCCGAGATCATCAAGCTGGGCTTCCCCTTCCAGGACCGCAGCGGCCGCCTCCTGGTCCCCGATGTCGAGCGGCAGATGGCGTGGTGGACGGCCAACGGCTTCATGAAGCGGCCGCTGCCGCTCAAGCAGATCGTGGACACGTCCTTCATCGAGGAGGCCATCCGGTCGCTCGATCGCTAGCCCGGGCGCGTTGCTCCCTCCTGACTCTCCTGCTATCATGCCTGCGCCGTGAGCCCCGCCTTCGGGAAGGTTCTCATCGCCAATCGCGGCGAGATCGCGGTCCGGGTCATCCGGGCCTGCCGCGAGCTGGGCATCGCCACCGTCGCGGTGTTCTCCGAGGCCGACCGAGAATCGCTCCACGTGCTGCTGGCCGACGAAGCCGTGTCCCTGGGACCGCCCCCCGCCACCGAGAGCTACCTCGTCATCGACAAGCTCATCCAGGCCGCGCGCGTGACGGGCGCCGACGCCATCCATCCGGGCTACGGCTTCCTCGCCGAGAATGCCGCGTTCGCCGAGGCCTGCGCCTCTGCCGGCCTCGTCTTCGTCGGTCCGCCCGCCGCGGCGATTCGCAAGATGGGGGACAAGATCACCGCGCGGCGGACGGCCATCCAGATGCAGGTGCCCGTCGTGCCCGGCACCGAGCGGCCGCTCAGCGACGATGCCGAGGCCGCGCGCGTCGCCCGTGAGGTCGGGTATCCCGTGATGATCAAGGCGGCGCTGGGCGGCGGCGGCAAGGGCATGCGCCTGGTGCGCGAGCCGGCGCAGCTCGCCGCGGCGCTGCGCGGCGCCCGCTCGGAGGCGGGGGCGGCCTTCGGCGACGCCTCCGTGTACGTCGAGCGCTACGTGGAGGAGCCGCGCCACATCGAGATCCAGATCCTGGCCGACAGCCACGGCAATGTCGTGCACCTGGGCGAGCGCGAGTGCTCCATCCAGCGCCGGCATCAGAAGCTCATCGAGGAGAGTCCCTCGTCGTTCGTCACGCCCGACATGCGCCGCGCCATGGGCGAGGCGGCCTGTCGCGTGGCCTTGGCCGCGGGCTATGCCAACGCCGGCACCGTGGAGTTCCTCGTGGACCGCGACCGGCACTTCTACTTCCTCGAGATGAACACGCGGCTGCAGGTCGAGCATCCAGTGACCGAGCTGGTCACGGGCCGCGACCTCGTCAAGGAGCAGCTGCGGCTGGCGGCGGGGGAGAAGTTGGGCTTCACCCAGGACGACGTGACATGGCGCGGCTGGGCCATCGAGTGCCGGATCAACGCCGAAGATCCCTACGCGAGCTTCATGCCGTCGCCCGGGCGGATCGAAGGGCTGCGACCCGCGGCCGGCCCCTGGGTGCGCGACGATTCGGGCATCTACGAGGGATACACGATCTCCCGCTTCTACGACACGTTGATGGCCAAGCTGATCGTCTGGGGCGCCGACCGCGAGGCGGCCATCGCACGCATGGCGCGGGCGCTCGGCGAGTACCGGGTGGTCGGCGTGCAGACGACGATCCCCGTGCTCCAGCACATCATGGGCCATCCCGACTTCGTGGCGGGGCATCTGTCCACCCAGTTCGTGGACCGGCTCCTGCTCCACGACCGCCCGGAGGCCGCGGGAAGGCACCGCACGGTGGCCCTCATCGCGGCGGCGCTGGCCGCCTATGACCGCGCGGGACGGCAGACACCCGTCGGCGCTCCACCGATCAGCGCCTGGCGTCGTGGGCTCAAGCCGGGCTGGAGGGGGCGGTGAAGTTCGAAGCCCAGCTCGGCGACGAGACCATCCCGATTGAAGTCACGGGTGGGGATGGCCGCTTCACGGTCACCGTCGATGGCGTGCCCCACGAGGTCGACGCGCGGCAAGCCCGCGAGGGGATCTGGTCGCTGCTGCTGGGCCCCACGTCCTACACCGTGGATGTCAGCGAGCGCGACGGCGCCTTCGTGGTGGAGGTGGAGGACGAAAGCTACCACGTCCGGGTCGAGGAAGAGACGCGCTACATCATCCGCACGCGCGGCGCCAAGGCGGGACACGGCGGACAGGTGCTCAAGGCTCCCATGCCGGGCAAGGTCACGCTCGTCGAGGTGACCGCCGGGCAGGCGGTGAAGCCGGGCGACGGCCTCGTCGTGCTGGAGGCCATGAAGATGGAGAACGAATTCCGCGCGGCGGTGGCTGGCACCGTCAAGGAGGTCTGCGTGCAGGCGGGCCAGGCGGTGAACCCCGGCGATGTCTTAGTGGTTATCGAGTAGATCGGAGACGCCATGCCCACCCCGGCGATCGAGTTCAAGGCCGTCAACAAGTGGTTCGGCCAGCTGCACGTCCTCAACGACGTCAACCTGTCGGTCGCCCCCGGCGAAGTGATCGTGGTCTGCGGGCCGTCGGGGTCGGGCAAGAGCACCCTCATCCGGTGCGTGAACCGGCTCGAGCCCATCCAGCAGGGCGAGATCACCGTCCATGGCGAGTCGGTGACGGCAGCCGGCATGAACCTCGTCAAGCTCCGGACCGAGGTCGGCATGGTGTTTCAGTCCTTCAACCTCTTCCCGCACATGACGGCGATCCAGAACATCATGCTGGCGCCCATGAAGGTGAAGGGGTTGAACCAGCCCGAGGCCGAGAAGATCGCCCGGAGCCTGCTGGCCCGCGTGCGCATCCCGGACCGGGCCGACTCCTATCCGGCCAATCTCTCGGGCGGCCAGCAGCAGCGGGTGGCCATCGCCCGCGCCCTGGCCATGCAGCCCAAGATCATGCTCTTCGACGAGCCCACCTCCGCGCTCGATCCCGAGATGATCAACGAGGTGCTCGAGGTCATGACCGATCTGGCCAAGGAAGGCATGACCATGATGGTGGTGACGCACGAGATGGGGTTCGCCCGTCGCGTCGCCAGCCGGGTGGTGTTCATGGACTACGGGCAGGTGGTGGAAGTGCAGCGCCCCGAGGACTTCTTCGCCGCGCCCAAGTCCGATCGGGCGAAGGACTTCCTCTCCAAGATTCTGTCCCACTAACCCCTCTTTCCAAGGAGGATCGGCATGCTGAAGAGACTGGTGGCCGTCGTCATGGCTCTGGCGGTGCTGGGCGCGGGCGTCGCGCCGGCGCTGGCCGAGACCACGCTGGAGAAGATCGCGCGCACCGAGACCTTGACGATCGGCACGCGCACGGGCTCGCCGCCCTTCGCCTACGTGAACAGCAAGAACGAGTGGGTGGGCTTCTCCATCGATCTCGTGGAGCAGCTGATCAAGCCGTCGATCGAGAAGAAGGTCGGCAAGACGATCAAGATCGAGAAGAAGGAGTCCACGCCGCCCACCCGCATCCCGCTCCTATCGTCGAACGCCGTCGATCTCATCGCGGGCACCATGACCGACACCCGCACCCGGCGCGACAGCGTGGACTTCTCCATCACGTTCTTCGTGACCGGCGCCCAGTTCCTCGTCAAGAAGGGCAGCCCGATCAAGGGCATCAAGAACATCGACGGCAAGCGGATCGCGGCCCAGCAGGGCTCGACCAACGCCCGGATCATCCGCGAGCAGGCGCCCAAGGCCCAGCTCCGCGAGTTCCCTGATCAGCCGGCCGCCTTCCAGGCGCTGCTCCAGGGGCAGGTGGATGCCTACACCAACGACGGCATCCAGCTGGCGGGCCTCAAGATCAAGGCGCCCAATCCGGCCCAGTGGGACATCGTGGGCGAGTTCTACTCCTACGAGCCCTACGGGATGGCCATGCGGAGGAACGAGTCCGACTTCCGCGCCGCCGTCAACAACGGC
>DASSSH010000183.1:0-3620 GCA_035708525.1 Candidatus Methylomirabilota bacterium | reverse complement strand
CGCCTACGCGAGCCTTCTCCAGGAGCGCCGCCGCGCCATCCACGCGCGAGTCGTCGAGGCGTTCGAGGCGCTCTACCCGGAGCGGGTCGGCGAACAGGCCAACTGGCTCGCTCATCACGCCTTCCGGGGAGAGGTGTGGGGTAAGGCCGTGGGCTACCTGAGGTTCATCGAACGCGCGCCGGCCGTGAGCCTCGACGCGGTTGTCGGCGGGTCCGGGAGTCCCGGGTACCTCTGGTGGACGGGCGAGCACGAACGGGCGGTTCGAACGGCGCTGCGCGACGCCGCGATCGCCGCGGACTTCCGAAATTTCGAGCTTGCCGTGGTGGCCGACTTCAGGCTCGGCCAGGCCTACCATTCACTCGGCGACTATCCCCACGCAGTCGAGGCTCTGCGCCGCTCGATCGCGCCGCTCGAGGGCGACCTCGCGCGCGAGCGATTTGGGATGGCGGGACTGCCATCGGTCTTCGCCCGTGCCTGGCTTGCCTGCTGCCTCGCCGAGCGGGGCGAGTTCTCGGCGGCCCTGGCCACGGGGGAAGAGGCGATTCAGATCGCTGAGGCCGCCGACCACGCGTACAGCCTGGTCGTGGCCTCATATGGACTCGGCAGCGCTTGTCTCAACCGCGGCGATCTGTCGCGGGCGATCGCCATCCTCGAGCGGGGCCTGGCTCTGGCCGAGGTGAACGAGATTCCCATTCTTTTTCCCGTGGTCGCCGCTCCGCTCGGCGCGGCCTACGCCCTGGCGGGAAAGCCGCCACGGGGCGTGGAGCTGCTCGATCAGGCCGTGGACCGCGCGCGCAGCAATCGTTGGCTCGCCAACGAATCGCTCCGCCTCGCCTGGCTCGGCCGGGCCGCGCTGCTCGCCGGCGAGCGCGAGCGCGCCGCTCAGCTCGCCGAGAGGGCCCTCGAAGGATCCCGGGAGCGGAAGGAGCGGGGCCACGAGGCCTATGCGCTTCGATTGACAGGCGAGATCGCAGGCCCGGAGCACTTCGAGCGCGCCGAAGGATCTCTGCGGCAGGCGCGCCGGATGGCGGAGGAGCTCGGCATGCGCCCGCTGGCGGCGCACTGTGCGCTCGCCCTCGGGCGGCTCGCGGCGCTGGCCGGCCAGAAGGCGGCGGCGGGCGCCCAGTTCACCTGGGCGGCGGAGATGTTTCGCGAACTGGGAATGCCCCATGCGCTCGCCGAGGTCGAGGCCGAGCTGGCCCGCGGTATCTAGGTCGTTCGTCGGACCCGGTCAAACTTACCGATCCTGTCGGTAAGGATTACGAGCAGGACGCCGGGCGAGGGTGCGACCGACGTCTCGGGCAGCGCAACCGCCGCTGTATTTTCGCGAAGTTCCGAGTACTCGACGCCGTCTCATTCCGTCTGGCACATCGATTGCGACTCCTGCCTTCGCGGGGGATTGTGCAATGAGATCGAGTCAAGGATTTGATGGAGGAGAACCATGAGCATACGGCATGCAATCCTCACCGGTGCCGCCGTACTGGCACTGGCGGGACTGGTCGTGATGCCTGCCTGGGCAGCCGAGGAGAAGGGCTCGGAACAAAAGGGCTCAAGCATCATGCAGGAGACCAAGAGCGCGGCGAAGGAGGCCAAGGGCGCCGTCACGGACACCTGGGTGACCTCGAAGACCAAGATCGCGCTCTTCGCTGACGACCGCGTCAAGGGCAGGCAGATCAAGGTGGACACGAGCAAGGGGGTCGTCACGCTGCGCGGCAAGGTGGACTCCGAGGCAGCCAAGAGCGCGGCCGCTGAGATCGCCAAAGGCATCGAAGGCGTCCGCAGCGTGAAGAACGATCTTCAGGTGGTGGCGCCGAAAGAGCAAAAGGCGGTGGACTCCAATGACAAGGACATCGCCGCGCGCGTCGAGCAGCGTCTGAAGAAGGAGCCGAGCCTGAAGGCGGCCAAGGTCTCCGTCCGGTCGGACGCGGGTGTGGTCACCCTGACCGGCGAGGCGCCGAGCATCACGGTCAGCGCGCGCGCCTCGGAGCTGGCGCGGGAGGTGCCGGGCGTCCACGCGGTGAGGAACGAGCTCTCGCTGAATCCCAAGCTGAGCAGTCAGCGTTAGGCTCGCGCGAGAACCATTCACGGACGCGAGGTAGTCGGGCCGCCGAGAGCTCCGGATCCCATCTGAGGCTCTCGGCGGCGGGAAGGAGCTGGCGATGCTGTACTATGCACTGGTTTTCCTTGTCATCGGGCTCATCGCTGGCGCGCTGGGACTCTTCGGAGTCGCGGCCGTAGCCACGCAGATCGCATGGGTCCTGTTCCTGATCGGAGTGATCTTCCTCGTCGTGCATCTCGTCACGGGGCGCACCCCGGTCCCCTGACCGGTTCGGCGACCCCGTCTCCGGTCTGACCGGGCAGCGGGCGGCGTCGAGCGCCTCGCGGAACGCACGCTGAGCGCGACGCCGCCCATTCCCACCCCCCTCGGGAACGGACTGTTCTTCGTCTGGCTTCCCGGGTAACGTACGCGTACCGTGAGCCCGGTCGAGCTTCAGTTCCTGGGATCAGGTGACGCCTTCGGGAGCGGGGGGCGCTTTCAGACCTGCCTACTGCTCCGGCACGAGCGCAGCGCGCTGCTCATCGACTGCGGCGCCTCGTCGCTGATCGCGATGAAGCGGGCCGGCGTGGACCCGGCGGCGATCGGGTGGGTGTTGCTCACCCATCTGCACGGCGACCACTTCGGCGGGCTGCCGTTCCTGGTTCTCGACGGGCAGTTCAGTCGTAGGACCCAGCCGCTGGTCATCGCCGGTCCCGCTGGAACACGTGCGCGCCTGGAAGCGGCGATGGAGATCTTCTTTCCGGGCTCCAGCCAGGTCAGCCGCCGGTTCTCGCTCGAGTTCCTCGAGCTCCAGGACCGCGAGCCGACCGCCATCGGACCGGCGTCGGTCAGGGCCTTTCCCGTCCAGCATCCGAGCGGGGCTCCCGCCTACGCGCTCCGGGTGGCGGTGGGCGACAAAGTGATCGCTTACTCGGGCGACACCGAATGGACCGAGGACCTGCTGGAGACGGCGCGCGAGGCGGATCTGTTCGTCTGCGAGGCGTACTGCTTCGAGAAGAAGATCAAGCACCACCTCGACTATCAGACGCTGATGGCCCATCGCGCGGCGCTCGGGTGCCGACGGCTGATTCTGACCCACATGAGCGGCGACATGCTGAGCCGCCTCGCGGAGGTCGAGATCGAGACGGCGGCGGATGGGCAGCGCATCGTCGTGTAGCACCCGCGCCTGCTAGGGTCGGAAGCGGTTCTCCGCGAGGCTCGGCGCGTCCGTCTTGGCGACGTGGCAGGACACGCACACCGAGCGCGCGCCGACTATGTGGCTGCCCACGCGATCGGGGGCAGTGCGGTAATCGGTGTAGTGGCTCGGTGGGATCGGGGTTGGCCCGCCACGGGTCTTCTCCTTCACGGCGTGGCAGTCGACGCAGGCGTTCTGCTTCGGCGTGATGGGGAGGAAGGCGTCCACGGCGTGCGGGATGCGAGGCGGCGCGATCGCATAGGGCCGCGGCTCCAGCGGCCCCTCGCCGGGATTGCTGTCGTTCGGCTTCGCGCCGGGGGGCGTCGGCACATCGAAGACGCTGCCCTTGGCGAGCCCCTGGCTCGCGTCGGGAACGGGATCGCGGCC
>DASSSH010000182.1:0-2973 GCA_035708525.1 Candidatus Methylomirabilota bacterium | reverse complement strand
GTAGTACAGGTCCTCGCGGAAGCGGCGTGCGGCCACCTCGGCCTCGAGATCGCGGTTCGTGGCGCAGATCACGCGCGCGTCGGTCCGGATCGCCTCGGTGCCGCCCACGCGAGTGACGACGCCGTCCTGCAGCACCCGGAGGAGCTTCACCTGGAACTCGAGCGAGGTGTCGCCGATCTCGTCGAGGAGCAGCGTTCCGCGCTCGGCGGCCTCGAAGTAGCCCTTGGTGCGGCGATCGGCGCCCGTGAAGGCACCCCGCTCCGCGCCGAAGAGCGTGGATTCGAGGAGTGGCCCGGGGAGCGCGGCGCAGTTGAGCGCGAGGAATGGCTGCCTCGCCCGGTCGCTCTGGGCGTGGATCGCGCGCGCCACGAGCTCCTTTCCGGTCCCCGACTCGCCGCCGAGCAGGATGGTGGTGCTCACCCGCGCCGCGCGCTCGATGAACCGGTACACCGCTTCCATCGGCTCGGTCGCGCCGACGATGTCGGGCGAGCCCCGCATCCGAACGATGTCGATCCCCTCGGTGAGTAGCGCGAAGGTCTCGTCGGCGACGAGCGGGAACCCCCACAGCCAGAAGCGAACGTTCTTCTTCAAGTATTGGGGCTCGTACCGCTCGATCTGCATCCTGAGCAGCTGGCCCTCCTCGACGAGCTGCCGGTACGGCTCCCCGAGGCCATAGCGCTCGATCACCCCGGCGAAGACCTCGGCGATCTTCCGACCCACGAGACGCTCGCGCGCGAGGCCGGAGTTGATCTCCTGCTTCGTGTTCACGTCGAGGATCGACCCGGTCCGGTCGAAGACGATGACGCCCAGCGGGTTGGAGTGGAAGAAGGCGGCGAGCGCATGCTGCATTCCTGCGAATCGTTCGTCAGGTTGCATGCCGTGTAAGTCCCTGGATTGACGGGGAGCGTCGCCGGCCCCTTCGCACTCCCGCAATGCGCGGCGCGTCATGGCGGTCGAGCCGGCCGCTTTCCGCGCTGCGGATCATCACTCGTTTCGGGTTGCGATGTCACCTGAACCGTCCGTGGAACGCCCGTTGCTGAGAGAGCTCCCGAACCCGAGTCCGGGAGCGCCCACATGAGCGCATATCGCGACGCAGCGCAGGTCTTCGCCGTCATGGGAACGGCGTGGAGGCGCGCCTTCGACAATCCGACCACGCGCGAGAAGTTCATCGGCCTCCAGATGTCCGTTCACTTCCGCCTCCACGAACCGGAGGCAGAGCTCTGGCTCCTGCCGGACGCCACCGTCCACGAGGGCGCCTTCACGGGAAGCAACGATCGGCCGGTGGTGCTCATGGAGATGAAGGCGGACGTGGCCCACCGGTTCTGGCGGGACGAGCTCAACGTGCCGCTTGCCACCGCGAAGGGGGAGATCAAGGCCAGGGGACCGGTCGCGAAGATCTTCGGGCTCATCCCGCTGGTGAGGCCCGTCAAAGCGCTCTACCCCGGGCTCTGCGCGGAGCACGGCGTGGGGAGGTCCTGACCCAATGTACCTCGAGCTCGACCCGACGCTCACCGAGGCGCACGACGCGATCCGGGCCATGGTCCGGACCCTCGCCCGAGAGGTGATCCGGCCGGCGGCCCGCAAGCTCGACAAGGTCGCCGCCGCCGACGTGCCGAACCACCCCGCGTACCGGGGCGCCGTGAAAGCCTGCTACGAGGCCGGCTTGCACGGGATCCTGCTCCCGGAGACTTTCGGCGGGATGGGGCTCGACCCCGCAGGCATCCACATCGCGCTCGAGGAGATGGGCTGGGGCTCGAGCGCCTTCGCGGTCTCGATCGGCGTGAGCTCGTTTCCGTCCTTCGGGTGCACGCTGCTCGCCTCGGAGAACCAGGCGCTCACCGACGAGTTCGTCCTCCCGTTCACCGCCGACCGGAAGGGCGAGTTCATCGGCTGCTGGGGCATCACCGAACCCGATCACGGCAGCGACTGGCTGCTTGGGAACGGGCTGGAGGCCGCCGCGCGCATCCTTCCCAACGTGACCGCGCGCCGCGACGGCGACGGCTGGATCCTCAACGGCCAGAAGGCCGCCTGGGTCTCCAACGGTCCGATCGCCACGCACAGCTATCTCTTCACCGGGATCGACAGGTCCCAGGGCATGCGTGGCGCCGGCGTCGCGCTGGTCGATCTCCGCTCGCCTGGCGTGAGCCGTGGCAAGCCGTGGGACAAGATCGGGCAGCGGGCCCTCCCGCAGGGCGAGATCTTCTTCGACCACGTCAAGATCCCGGGGCGGCAGATGATGGTGGCGGACCCCGAGACCTACGCGTTCGCGCTCGACGCCACGCTGGCCCTGGCCAACTCGGCCATGGGGGCGATCTTCACGGGCGTGGCGCGCGCGGCCTACGAAGAGGCCCTCCGCTACGCCGGCGAGCGCGTTCAGGGCGGCGTCCCGATCCGCAAGCACCAGGCCGTCCAGCTGCGCCTCTCGCAGATGTGGCAGCGCGTCGAGATCGCGCGTGCCGTCTCGCGGCGGGCCCTCGCCTACAACTACAGCACCATCACCCCCAGCCTCCCACACGCGGTGGCCTCCAAGGTCTACTGCACCGAGGCGGCCTTCCAGAACGCCCACGAGGCCATCCAGCTCTTCGGCGGGATGGGGCTCGGCCGGGAGTCGGACGTCGAGATGCTGTTCCGCGACGCGCGGTGCGCGCTCGTGGAGGACGGCGTGAACGAGTCACTGTCACTAGGCCTCGGCCAGAAGCTGGCCGAGGCAGGGGAGGTCTGAGCCATGCCGCTGCCTCGCATCCTGCTCGCGCTCGCCGAAAAGGATCCCGATCGCCCGCTCATCTGGGTCGAGGGCGCCACTCTAACCCGCGGTGACGTCGCGACGGCGGCGCTGAAGGTGACGGGCTGGCTCGAGCGGGAGGGTTTCCGTCCCGGGGAACGTGCCGGGGTGATGGTGCTGAACCGCCCCGACTTCTACGCGGTCTGGTTCGGGAGCAACCTGGCGGGAATGCCGCTGGTGCCCTTCAACGC
>DASSSH010000181.1:0-6102 GCA_035708525.1 Candidatus Methylomirabilota bacterium | reverse complement strand
GCCTGGGCATAGTGCACGCCCTGGCCCGCGTAGATGACGGGCCGCTCGGCCGCGACGAGCATGCGCGCCGCCTCGGCCACCGCCTGGGGATCGGGCCCCGAGCGCGTGCGGGGCGCCGGCGTGTAGACGAGCGGCTCGGGCACATCCTCGGGGAAGACGTCGGTGGGAATCTCCACCAGCACGGGACGCGGCCGGCCGTTCTTCACCTGGGTGAAGGCCCGCCGCATCGCGGCCGGAACGGCATCGGGCATCGTCACCTGCTCGCACCACTTGGTCACGTGGCGGAAATTCAGGAACGAGTTGAAGTTCGGCGGGATGTTCGTGAGCCGCCGCGGGTAGCCGCCCGGCAGCACCACGATGGGAACCGAGTCGCCGAAGGCCTGGGCCACGCCGCCGAAGGCGTTCTCGGAGCCGGGCCCGTGCTGCATGGCGAAGACGCCGATGCGCCGCCCCGAGGTGAGGCGGCTCACGGCATCAGCCATGTGCAGGCCGGTCCGCTCCTGGCGGACGATGATGGTGCGGATGTCGGCCTCGGCGGCGGCTTCGATGATAGGGTTGACGGGGTAGCCGATGAGGAAGTCGATTCCTTCGCGCTTGAGAATCTCGGCGACGGCGGCGGCGGCCTTCATGAGCGTCTCCTTGAGTTGCGTCTAGGCCCTGCGGGTGACGACCCCGAAACTGTACTCCATTTTCGAAGTCGAAAGGAGCGTTCCCTGATGGCGAAGGCGCGTACGGTCGGCATCATCGGGCTGGGCTTCGGCCGCGCCCATATTCCGGCCTTTCAGGCCAATGGCTGCGAGGTGGTGGCGGTCTGCCAGCGCAATGTCGAGAGCGCCCAGCAGCTGGCCAAGCAGTACGGCATCCCCCAGGTCTTCGAGCGCTGGGAGGAGATGCTGGACAAGGCGCGGCCGGAGATCGTCGTCATCGCGTCGCCGCCCGATCTCCATCGGGATGTCGCGCTGCGCGCCTTCGATGGCGGCGCGCATGTCCTGTGCGAGAAGCCGCTGGCAATGGACGCGGCCCAGTGCCGCGCCATGGTCGAAGCCGCAGCGCGCGCCAAGCGCACCGCGATGACCTGCTTCAACTGGCGCTTCCCCGCCGCGATGCGGCAGCTGCACGAGCTGGTCGAGGCCGGGCAGCTCGGCCGGCTCTTTCACGTCAACATGCGCTGGCTGGGATCGCGCTGGGCCGATGAGGGCGCTGCGGCCACCTGGCGGATGGACCGCGCTCAGGCCGGCCACGGCGCCATGGGCGACATGGGCGTGCATGTGATCGATCTCCTCCGCTGGCACTTCGGCGAGCTCACCCGCGTCAAGGCGGCGGCCGGCATCGCCCATCCCTCGCGCCAGGCCCCGGGCGGCCGGCCTACCGACGCCGAGGATTTCTGCTCGGTGATCGGCGAGCTCGCCTCGGGCGCCCTCGTCTCCTTTACCGTGAGCCGCGCCGCCCGCGGCGCCAATGACCAGACCCTCGAGGCCTATGGGAGCGCCGGGGCGCTCCGGTACAGCTTCGTCCGGCAGGGCAAGCGCTGGCATCTGGGCGCCCTCGAGGCGGCCACGAGCGGCGGCTTCGAGCCCGTGAAGGTCAAGGCCGGGCTGCCCCACTCCGCCGGCGAAGGCGACCAGCTCGAGGTCATCGGCAAGGCGACCATCGGGCCGCTGGTCAAGCGCTTCCTCAAGGCGACGCGCAAAGGACAGAGCCCGTCGCCCTCGTTCGAGGACGGCCTGCGCGCCCAGCTGGTGCTCGACGCCGTGCTCCGGGCGCAACGCGACGGCGGCTGGGTTCCCGTCGAGACCGGATCCCCCTCACCTTGATCCTCTCCCCCATAGGGGGAGAGGAAAGAGGAACACCTCTCCGAGAGGAAGAACCCTCTCCCCGGAGGGGAGAGGGCAGGGTGAGGGGATTTCGGGTGAGGGGATTCAAGGTAAGAGGCTGACTAGAAGACGAAGACGCCTTTGCCCGTGGTCTGGGTGTCGAAGAGGCGGTAAGCCTCGACGGCCTGTTCGAGCCGGTAGCGCTGGGTGAGCAGCCGGCTCAGCGGGATCTTCCGATCGGCGATGAAGCGCGCGCACTCCCACTGGCCGATGGCGCTGAAGGTCCACGAGGCGACCAGGGTCAGCTGCTTGCGGATCAGGTCGGCACTGATGTCGAAGGTCGTGGCGCCGCCCTCGCCGACGAAGGCCACGCGCCCCCAGGTCGCCGCGCTCTTCACCGCCGCCAGCCGCGCCTCGGCGATCCCTGTGCAGTCCATGGTGGTCTCGGCCCCTTCGCCTCGTGTGAGCTGCTTCACGGCCGCCACGGGATCGCTATCCTTGGAGTTGATCAGGGCATCGGCGCCGAGCTCCTTGGCCAGCGCCAGCCGCTCGTCGTTGATGTCCACCGCGATCACGCGCGCCCCCATAGCGCTGCCGAGCATGGTCGCTGAGAGCCCGACGGGCCCCTGGCCGAAGACCACGAGGGTGTCGCGCCCGGAGACGTCGAGCCGCTTGAGCGCGCCGTAGGCGGTGCCCGTGCCGCACGAGACGGCCGCGCCCTCCTCAAAGGAGAGCTCCTCGGGCAGCGGCACATTGGTGCGTGCCGGCACCTTCATGTAGGGGGCATGCGCGCCGTCGCCCGTGACGCCGAAGACCACGATCCCCTTCGGGCAGAGCTGGGACCAGCCCTGGCGGCAGTGCTTGCACTGCCCGCAGCCCTTGTAGTGGTGATTCATCACGCGCTGGCCGACGCGCGCCTCGGTCTCGCTGACGCCGGGCCCCAGCGCCGCGATGACGCCGCAGGGCTCGTGGCCGGCGATGACCGGCCCGCCCGTGCCGCCCAGCCCCAGGGCCGCCGCCTCATTGCCCGCGGCGCGGTAGAACTTGAGATCGCTGCCGCACATCCCCGAGGCCTTGATCTGGATGACGACCTCGCCCGGCCCCGGCGTGGGGTCGGGGAACTCTCTCAGCTCGAGCTTCCGGTTTCCGAGGAATACGACGCCGCGCATGGTGCCTCCTGGAGATTCTTGGTCGGATGTGGGAATTCGCCCGGAATCATAACGCCGCGCCCGCTGAGAAGGAAGCGGGGCGCTGATACGCCACGACGTGGAGCGCTGCGCCGCAGACGGCTTGACAACGAGCCCTCGACCGCGGTCTGCTAGGGGGTGACGGAGGCTGAGGCGCCAGCCCCTGTCGTGGCGTTAACAATCAGGGAGGTCAGCATGGAGAAAACTCCACCCGGCTTACATGGCGTGCCATCGGGTGAGGTTTATCCCTGATGGCGCGCGTTAAGGCCACGTAGCAACACCCAACGCCCGGCCTATCCGCCGGGCCATGCCCGGGCCTGAGGGCCCGGCGCGACATACCGAAGCCCGGAGGCGGAGCACCGGTCCCGCCTCCGGGCGCTCTTCTTTTCGAGGGCTCGCTGTTGCTCACCTCCCGGCGTCGTGCTTCCATCTCACCGGCGTGCTATCGGACGGCTGATCCCGCGTCCACCAGAGGAGATCAGAATGGCCAGCCACATCATGGACTCCGAGGTGCACGGAGCCGGCTTCGCCCCGCCCGAGATGGCGGCCGTCTTCAGCGACCGCAACCGTCTCCAGAAGTGGCTGGACGTCGAGGCCGCACTGGCCCAGGCGCAGGCCGGGCTCGGGCTGATCCCAGCCTGGGCGGCCGAGGAGATCACGCGGAAGGCGCGCGTGGAGCTGCTGGATCTCACCGCCGTCGCCCGCGAAACCGCCCAGGTCCAGCACTTCCTGGTGCCGGTCCTGCGGGCCTTCGAGCGGATCTGCGAGCGCGGGGCGGGGGAGTACGTTCACTGGGGCGCCACCACCCAGGACATCGTGGACACGGGCATGATGCTCCAGGTGCGCGAGGCCTGGGCGATCCTGCGCCGCGACCTGCAGGCGATCCGCGCGAGCCTGGCCGAGCGCGCGCGGCGCCATCGCGCCACGCCCATGGCCGGTCGCACCCACGGCCAGCAGGCGCTGCCGATCACCTTGGGCTACAAGCTCGCCGTCTGGGTGGACGAGATCGACCGCCAGCTCGAGCGGCTGGGCGAGGCCGCGCCCAGAGTGTTGGTCGGCAATCTGACCGGAGCGGTGGGCACGCTCTCCGCCTTCGGCTCGCAGGGGCTCGAGGTGCAGTCGAGGACGCTGGCGCGCCTCGGCCTGGGCGTGCCGCGAATCTGTTGGCATTCCTCACGCGACCGCGTCGTCGAGATCGCGTGCCTGCTCACCCAGGTCGCGGGCACGCTCGGCAAGATCGCCAACGAGATCCGACTTCTCCAGCAGACCGAGGTGGACGAGCTGCGGGAGCCCTTCCACCTGGGCAAGGTGGGCAGCAGCACCATGCCCCACAAGCAGAACCCGTCGACGTGCGAGCTGGTGGTGGCCCTGGCGCGGCTGGTGCGCGGGACGCTCGTGCCGCTCAGCGACGCGCTTTTCCAGGAGCACGAGCGCGACGCCGCGTGCTGGCGCATCGAATGGGCAGCGCTCCCCGAGGCCTGGGTGTACACGGGCGCCGTCGTCCATCACATGCGCGGCGTGGTCGACGGCCTCGACGTGCGTGAAGAGCGGATGGCGCACAATCTCGACCTGCTGGGCGGCCTGCTTCTCTCCGAGCGCGTGATGCTGGCGCTCGGCCAGCGCATCGGCAAGCAGACGGCGCACGACGTGGTGTACGAGGTCGCCGTCAAGGCCGAGCGCGAGGGGATTGCCTTTCGCGATGCGCTCCTCGCCGACGCGCGTGTGGCCCCGCATCTGGATCGCCTGGCCCTCGAAGCCCTCCTGGACCCCCGCGGGTATCTCGGACTGGCGCCGGCCCTCGTGGATCGTGTCGTGGGCGCGGCATGAGCCCGGCGGCGCGGCGATCGCGCCCGGCGCTTCATCTCGGCGTGATCGGCGAGGGTCGATGCTCGCGGCGCACCGCTTTGCTCGCCGAGCGGGTCGGCCGCGCGATCGCGGAGGCCGGCGCCGTCCTGCTCTGCGGTGGCCTCACGGGCGTGATGGAAGCGGCCTCGCGGGGCGCGGCGCGGGCAGGCGGACTTGTCGTCGGTTTGCTCCCGGGCTTCGATCGGCGTGACGCCAACCGGTGGGTGACGATCCCGGTGGTGACCGGGATGGACCAGGCGCGCAACGTGATCCTGGTCCGCTCGTGCGACGCCGTCATCGCTGTCGGCGGCCGCTTCGGCACGCTGTCCGAGATCGCGCTCGCGCTCAAGTTCGGCACGCCCGTGGTGGGCCTCGGCACCTGGCGCCTCCACCAGCCCGAGCGCCGTCGCGTGCCGATCATCCGGGCCCGCACGGCGGAGGAGGCCGTGGCACACGCGCTGGGGTCAGGTCTTGAAATACGACATTTGCTGACGAAACGCGGCAGTCGCGCCGGCTCAGGGCGTCCGGACCGAGGTCGCGTTCGCTGGTAGGCTGGGAAGAGACGGCGCAGGTCTCCAGGCCACGCTATCCGGCGACGAGTGAGGCTGAGATGACGACCCATCCCCACACCACGCTCGACCAGGCCATCCAGCGGGCCGGCCGGGAGCTCTGGGAGGCGATCCAGGCCGACCGGCCGCGCATCTTCGACCGGGCTTACTGGGAGGGCGCGATCCTCGAGTGGGCCATGAAGGACCCCTCCTTCAAGGTCGACATGTTCCGCTTCGTCGACGTCTTCCCCGTGCTCCAGAGCAGGGACGCGGTCCAGAAGCATGTCCGCGAGTATCTGCTCCGGCCCGGCCGTTCCCTGCCCACCCTGCTCTCGGCCGCGCTCAAGGCGTCGGCCTCGGGGCTCGCCGCCCCACTGGCGCAGGCGACGATCAGGAGCCAGATCGAGGGCCTGGCCCGCCGCTTCATCGTAGGCGAGAGCGTCGGCGACGCGCTCTCGGGCCTCCGGCGCCTTCACGAGGCCGGCATCGCGTTCACCGTCGACCTCCTAGGCGAGGCGACGGTGAGCGAGCGCGAGGCGGATGAATACCAGAGCCGCTATCGCGCTCTGATCGATCATCTGGCCGATGAGGTGCGGGCGTGGCCCGGGGACGATCTGATCGATCGCAACCACCTCGGCCCCATCCCGCGCGCGAATGTCAGCGTCAAGATCTCCAGCATGTACTCGCAGATCCATCCGGTCGACGCGG
>DASSSH010000180.1:0-60872 GCA_035708525.1 Candidatus Methylomirabilota bacterium | reverse complement strand
CCGCAGCCGCCGTCCCCCGCGGATCTCGAGCCCGTCGGGGCGCTCGGCGACATCGGCGCCCATGCGGGCCAGCTGCGTGGCGACAGTCGCGATGCGGTCGGATTCCTTGACCCGAAGCTCGGCCGCGTCCCGGATCACGGTCACGCCGTCGGCGACGCAGGCCGCGACGGTGAGAACCGGCACCTCGTCGATCAGCCGCGGGACCAGGTCGCCTGCGATCGCCGTGGCTCTCAGGGTCCCGCCCTGCACCGTGAGATCGGCGGCCGGCTCGCTGCCGCTGGCGCCGCCCTCGGGACGGCTGATCCGCGCTCCCATGGCCTGCAACACGTCCAGCGCGCCCGTGCGGGTAGGATTGACACCGACGTTTCTCACCGTGACCGAGGCCTCCGGCAGGATCGCCGCGGCCACGAGGAAGAAGGCCGCCGAGGAGATGTCCCCCGGCACCGCGATCGGCTGGCCGGTGAGTCGGCCGCCGGGGGTGATGCTCACGCGCCGCGGGGAGACGGTGAGCCGCGCGCCGAAGCCCGCGAGCATCCGTTCCGTGTGGTCCCGCGAGGCGGCCGGCTCCTCCACGGTCACCGGGCCATCGGCCCAGAGCCCGGCGAGGAGCAGCGCCGTCTTGACCTGCGCCGACGCCACGGGCGACGAATAGCGGAGCGCCCTCAGGGGGCGGGCTCCGCAGACGGCCAGCGGCAGGCGCTTGCCGCCGTCTCGGCCGACCACGGTCGCGCCCATCTGTCTGAGCGGCTCGACCACTCGCCCCATGGGACGCCGCCGGAGCGAGTCGTCGCCCGTGAGCACCGTCCAGAACGGCTGGCCCGCCAGTACCCCCAGGAGCAGCCGCGCCGTCGTCCCGGAATTGCCGCAGTCGATGACATCGTCGGGCTCGCCCAGGCCGGTCAGCCCGGCGCCGTCCACCAGGTAATGGCCCGGGCCCTTGCGCGTGACGCCGGCGCCGAGCGCGCGGACGGCTTTGAGGGTGCTGAGGCAATCCTCGCCTTCGAGGAAGCCGGTGATCTCGGTCCGGCCGTCGGCGAGGGCGCCGAACAGCGCCGCGCGGTGGGAGATGGACTTGTCTCCCGGGACCTCGAGAGCTCCCGTCAAGCGCGCGACCGGCTTTACCGTGATCCTCACGACAGCCGCTCCCGCTCGCGCCGGATGCGGTCCAGCTCGCGCTCCACCGCCGCGGCATCCCCCGAAGCGATCAGCCGCTCCAGATGATCAAGCGCCTGGCGGAACGCCCCCAGCGCCTCGACGAGCGCTCCACGGTTTTCCTGGAAGATCTGCTGCCAGACCCTCGCATTGGAGGCGGCGATCCGCGTGGTGTCCTTGAAGCCGCGGGCCGCCACGTCGAGGAAATGCGGGTCCATCCGGAGTACGCCGTCCACCAGCGCATCGGCGACCAAGTGCGGCAAGTGGCTGATCGCCGCCACCGCGCGGTCATGGCTGGCGGGATCCATGGTGGTCACCCGGCCGCCCACGGCCTCCCAGAATTCGCTCACCCGCTTGACGGCTTGCGGGTCGGAGCGCTCGGTCGGCGTCAGGATCACCAGCGCTCCCCGGAAGAGGTCGGCCCGTGAGATCGCGTAGCCACTTTGCTCGGAGCCAGCCATGGGATGGCTGCCGACGAAGTGCCGGGGCCTCGAGCGATCGAGGTCTTCGGCGGTCGCGACGATTGCCGCCTTGGTGCTGCCGACGTCCGTGAGCGCGGCGTCCGGCGGCAGGGCGGGCCAGACGACGGGCAGCAGCGCCGTCACCGTGGCAACCGGCGCGGCGAGGACGCAAAAGTCCGCCTCGCTGACTCCTTCGGCGACATCGACCGTGATCCGGTCCACGACGCCGTCGCGTCGGGCCGGCTCCAGGCTCTCCAGACGCCGGCCCACCGCCACGATCTCCTCCGCCAGCCCCTCCGCCCGCGCGGCCTTGGCGATCGAGCCTCCGAGGAGGCCGAGCCCGACGATGCAGAGCCGTCGGATCACGCGCCCCTGCCCTCGGCCAGGACCTTCTTGAGGGCCTTGACGAACCGGCGATTCTCTTCCGGGGTGCCGATGGTGACGCGCAAGGCGCTTTCCATGCCGAAGCTGGTCATGGGCCGGACGATGACGCCTTCCTTGAGCAGCCGCTGGAAGACATCGGAGGCGTTCTTGCCCACGTCGACCAGGATGAAGTTGGCGCGCGAGGGGGCGTACTTGAGTCCCAGCGAGTTGAACTCGTCACAGAGGAAATGGCGGCCCGCCTCGATCATCCGCAGGCACTCCAGGATATGCGAGTCGTCCTCGAGCGCGGCCAGCGCGGCGACCTGGGCCAGCGAGTTGACGTTGAAGGGGGCACGGATCCGGTTGAGCAGCGCCACACAGTCGGCGTCGGCCACGCCGTAGCCCACCCGGAGCCCCGCCAGGCTGGCCGCCTTGGAAAAGGTGCGCAGGATCACGACCTTCCGCCCCTGCTTCATGTACGTGAAGGAATCGGGGAAGTCGGGTCCCTGGGCGAACTCCACGTAAGCCTCGTCGAAGACCACGATCACCTTGTCCGGGACCCGCGACATGAACTCCTCGACCTCGTGGGCCGTGACGATGGTCGCCGTGGGGTTGTTCGGATTCGCGATGAACACCAGCTTGGTCATGGGGGTGATGGCCCGCGCCATCGCCTCCAGATCCAGCCGGTGATCCTTCAGCGTGACCACGACGCGGATGCCGCCCGCCGCCTGGACCGCCATCGGGTAGACCACGAAGGAGGGATGGGGGATGACGGCCTCCTCCCCCGCGCGCAGGAAGCCCCGCACCACGAGCTCGATGAGGTCGTTGGAGCCGTTGCCGAGAATGACCTGGTCGCCCGTGACGCCGTGCCGCCGGGCCAGGGCCTGGCGCAGATAGTAGGCGCTGCCGTCGGGGTAGCGGTTGAGGTGCGGGAGGGCCTGCGTGATGGCCTTGAGCACCCGCTCGGACGGGGGCAGCGGGTTCTCGTTGGACGCGAGCTTGATGACGTCCGTCAGCCCGAACTCGCGCTCCAGCTCTTCGATCGGCTTCCCGGGCTCGTAAGGCGCGATGCCGAGGATGTGGTCGTTGGCGAGCGATTCCCAGGGGACTGGCATGCGGGGCTCCTTAGCAGGCCGCTCGGAAAGGCCCATCTGCGTCGTTGGCTCGATCGCCGCCGCCCTCAACGTACAGAGAGTACGCCTCGGGCAGCGGCCTCCCTCGCCGCCTTGCATCTGGACCTTTTTGATCGGCCTGCGAGTGTTTCAGCATGCTGCTAGGCGGCCGGGTACGACCCGAGGATCTTGAGAAACTGGCACCGCTCTTTGACCTCGCCAAGAACGGCCCGGACATCCTCGGTATCGCGGTGGCCCTCGAAATCGACGAAGTTGACGTACTCCCAGGGCCGCCGCTTGGTCGGTCGCGATTCGATCTTGGTCAGGTTCAGCCGGCGCGCGGCGAAAGGCTGCAGGATGCTATAGAGCACGCCCGGCTCGTTCTTCATGGAGAAGAGGATGGAGGTCTTGTCCCGCCCCGTGGGCGGGGCCGGCTGCCGGCCGATCACGAGGAAGCGGGTCGAGTTGGAGGGGTTGTCCTCGATCCGCGGCCTCAGCACGGGCACGTCGTACATCCGCGCCGCCAGCTCCGAGGCGATGGCCGCGACCGTGGCGTCGTCCCGCGCGCGCTCGGCCGCCGCGGACGTCGACGATACCTCCTCGGGCTTGACGTCGGGCAGGTTGGCGTTGAGCCACTGCCGGCACTGGGCCAGGGCCTGCGGGTGCGAGCAGACGACCTTGATCTCGCCCAGGTCGGTGGCGCGGGAGAGCAGATAGTGGGTGATGTCGAGCGTCACCTCGCCCGTGATGTACACCTCCGCGTCGATCAGCCGGTCCAGCGTGACATTGACCGCGCCTTCCGTGGAGTTCTCGACCGGCACCACGCCGAAAGCGGCACGCCCGCGCTCGACCTCGTCGAAGACCTCGGCGATGCTCCGCACCGCCACGAAGCGGATCGATGACCCGAACCGGCGCATCGCGGCGGCGTGGGTGTTGGTCCCCGGCGGCCCGAAGTAGGCGACCGGCAGCGGGTGCTCCAGCGCCAGCGAGGCCGAGAGGATCTCCCGCCAGATCGCCCGCACGGCCTCGGCGCTCAGCGGTCCGGAGTTCAGCGCGACGAGGCGCTCGAGGATCTGGGCCTCGCGCTCGGGGACGAAGTACGGGAGGTCCTTCTGCCTCTTGAGCTCGCCGATCTGGAGGGCGGCGCTACCGCGCTGGTTGAGGAGGTTGAGGATCTGCTCGTCGAGGTTATTGATCCTGGATCGCCAATCGTCCAGGTTCATAGAAGCTCCTGAAGCGCATCGGTCGCCTAATCCCAGCGAGTATAGGAGAAACTCACGACCCGCGCAAGTCGTTCAATCGGGCGAGCTCGGCCCGGGTGAGCGGGCGACAGCGTCCGACCGGCAGATCGTCAAGTCTCAGGGGCCCGAACCGCACCCGACGCAGCCGCAGCACGGTGTGACCCAGCGCCAGGCAGTACCGCTTCACCTCGCGGTAGCGCCCCTCGGCGAAGGTCAGGCTGAGCCACGTGCTGCGCGCGCCGCGGCGCAGGAGTCGCACCTCGCGCGGCACCGCGGGCCCGTCGGGCAGCATCGCACCCCGCCGCCAGCGCAGGAGCTGCCCGGCCGCCACGACACCGGCGACCTCGACCTCGTAGACTCGCGGGATCTCGAAGCGTGGATGCAGCATCCGGTTGCTCAGCTCGCCGTCGTTGGTGAGCAGGAGCAGCCCTTCGGCGTCGTAATCGAGCCGTCCCACGGGATAGAGCCTCCCCGCCTCGGGCGGTAGCAGATCCACCACGACGGGGCGGCCGGCGGGGTCGCTCCGGCTGCTCACATAACCGCGCGGCTTGTGGAGGAGGAAATAGTGGCGGGGCGCGGCGCGCGGCAGCCGCCGCCCGTCCAGGGCGATGACGTCGGTCTCGGGGTCGGCTTGGGCGCCCGGCTCGAGCCGAACGCGGCCGTTGACGGTGACCCGGCCGGCCGCGAGGAGGGCTTCAGCCCCGCGGCGCGACGCCAGGCCCGCCTGCGCCAGGATCTTGCTGAGGCGAATCGGCGGCAGCAGTGACCTCCCCGGCGCCGGACTCCGCGCCCTCGGCGCCGCCCGCGGAAATGGGCTCGGGCACGATCAGCTCGCCGTCCACCCTGGGCAGGTCGGCCAGATCGCGCAGCCCGAAGGCGACGAGGAACTCCCGCGTGGTCTCGTAGAGGAACGGTCGGCCCGGAGACTCCTTGCGGCCGGCGATGCGGATCATCCGCCGGTCGAGCAGGTTGTCGAGCACCGCCTCGGAGTTCACGCCGCGGATGGCGTCGACCTCGGGCCGCGAGACCGGCTGGCGATAGCCGATGATGGCCAGCGTCTCCAGCGCGGGACGCGACAGGCGCGAGCGCGTGCGGCTGCGGGCGAGCTTGACGAGCCAGGGCGCCAGCTCCGGCCGCGTCACCATGCGGAACCCCCCGCCCACCTCGATCACCTGCAGGGCCCGCCCCTCGCCCTCCAGCCGCTCACGCAGCCGGCCGACCAGGTCGCGGGCCGCGGCGGTCGACGGCAGCTCGAGGACCTCCTGGATGCGCTCCGCCTCCACCGGCGAATCGGAGGCGAAGAGCAGGGCTTCCACCACGTCGATGGGCTCAGTCATTCGCTGGCTCCCCCTGCGCCTGCGGGTCCTGGGGCCCCGGCTCCCTCACGCTCACCGCGTGCTTCTCGATCACGATCTCGCCGAACAGGTCGGCCTGTCGCGCCCGCGCCTGGCCGAGTCGCACCAGCTCGAGCAGGGCCAGCAGCGTCACCACCCACTCGCCGCGGATGCGGTCGGCGCCGGCCACGGAGGAGAAGAGCAGCGACCAGGTGTGGCGCAGCAGCTCGAGAATCTCGTTCATCCGCTCCAGGATCGAGAGCGGGTTCGGCTCGACGTCCCGCGGCGCCTGGCGCTTCTGCTCGTCGATGAGCCGCTGCAGCGCGCGCTGGAGCAGATGGACCGAGAGGTCCTCCAGCGGGATGTCCTCGGCCGGCGGCAGCTCGGCCACCGTCCGCCCGAAGAGCAGCGCCTGCTCGGACTCCCGCTCGCCGAGCCAGGCCCCCAGCGCCTTGATGCGGGCGTACTCCTTGAGTCGCTGCTCCAGCTCCTGCTTGAGCAGGAGCCCCTCCTCGTCGAGCGCCTCCTCGGCCTCCTCGGGGCCCGCTGGCAGCAGGAGCTTCGACTTGAGGTAGATGAGGGTCGCGGCCATCACCATGAAGGCGCCCGCCGTCTCCAGATCCTGGAAGCGCACCGCCTCCAGATGGGCCAGGTACTGGTCGGTGATGGTCCGCACCGACAGCCGGGAGAGATCCATCTCGTTGGTGCGGCAGAGATGGAGCAGGAGATCCAGCGGACCGACGAAGGATTCGACGCGGACCGTGAGACCGGGCTGCTCGCCAGCGGTGGCGGTCGCGGCGTCGGTCATGGCTCCAGCTTCAGCACGGCGCGGACTTCCTCCATGGTCTGCGTGGCGAACCTCCGCGCCCGCTTCGATCCCTCGTGCAGTATCTCCACCACCTGGGCGGGCCTCTCGGCGAACCGCTGGCGACGCTCACGGATCTGGCCGAGCGGCGGCAGCAGGTGTTTGAGCAGCACGCCCTTGCAGTCGAGGCAGCCGATTCCGGCTGTCCGGCAGCCGGTGGCGCAGAATTCGCGGTCACCGTCCGGCGTGAAGATCCGGTGCAGGTCGAAGACGGGGCAGATGTCGGGATTGCCTGGATCCGAGCGCCGCTTGCGGGCCGGATCGGTCACCATCGGCTTGACCTTGGCCGTGATCTCCTCCGGGGAATCCGCGAGAAAGATCGCGTTGCCGTAGGACTTGGACATCTTGCGCCCGTCGGTCCCCGGCACCTTGGGGATCTGGGTCAGCATGGCATCGGGCTCGGGAAACACCGGCTTCCAGGTGTTGTTGAAGCGCCGGGCGACCTCACGGGTAAGCTCCACGTGGGGCACCTGATCCACGCCCACCGGCACCCAGCGCGGCTTGTACATGAGGATGTCCGCGGCCTGCAGCAGCGGGTAGCCCAGCAGCCCGTAGGACGGCGACTCCAGACCGAGCTGCTCCACCATTTCCTTGTACGTGGGGACGCGCTCCAGCCAGCCGAGCGGCGTGACCATGGAAAAGATCAGATGCAGCTCCGCGTGCTCGGGCACCAGCGACTGGATGAACAGGGTGGAGCGCTCGGGATCCAGGCCGGCGCCGAGCCAATCCACGGCCATCTCGATGGTGTTCTCCGGCGCCTCGGCGCTGTTGTGGGCGTCCGTGGTCAGCGCATGCCAGTTGGCCACGAAGAAGAAGCAGTCGTAGTCGGATTGCAGCCGCACCCAGTTATCGAGCGCGCCCAGATAATTGCCCAGGTGCAGCTTGCCCGTCGGGCGCATGCCCGACAGCACCCGCTCGCGAGTCGTCGCCATGGGTCCTATCCCGTCTCCCGCCCGCTCCCGGCGCGGCTGGCCTCCCACACCTTGGCCATGCGCAGGAACACGTACTCAGCATACAGGACGGCCAGCACGAAGCCGCGCCAGCCGTCGAGGAAGCCCCGCTGCAGAATGTACATCGAAACGAACCGGCCGAGGGGCCGCACGATCAGGTCCCGCAGCCGCGCCGGCCGGCCGCGCCGCACCCAGTCCCGGGCCGAGAGCGTCGAGTAGCGGTTGGAGCGGCGGACGAAGTCCTCCAGGTCGCGGTAGGAGTGGTGGAGCAGCGGCTCCGTGAGGGTGTCCACCCGCCCCTGGACGTGGACCGACTCGTGCACCGCATCGTCGACGAAGCGCCCCGCCCCGCGGCGGAACAGCCGCAGCTGATAGTCGGGATACAGGCCACCGTGTCGCACCCAGGCGCCCCAGAAGATGTTGCGCCGCGGAACGGAGTAGCCGTCGGCCGGCCCGCCGGCCTTCACGATGGCTTCGATCCGCTGCCGGAGCTCCGGGGTCACCCGCTCGTCGGCGTCCAGCGAGAGGACCCAGTCGCCGGCGGTGTGCTCGAGGGCGAAGTTCTTCTGGACGGCGAAGCCGGGCCAGGGACGGACGTAGACCTTGTCGGTGAACTCTCGCGCCAGCGACACCGTCTTGTCCGTGGACTCGGCGTCCACGACGACGATCTCGTCGGCCCACGCCACGCTCTCCAGACACGCCCGCAGGCGCTCCTCCTCGTTCCAGGCGATGATCGCGACCGAGAGCCGGCTCATCCCCGCCTCGCCTGGCGCTCGAGCAGATCCCGGGCCGCCTCGAACGCGAGGGCTGGGTCGAGGGCTGCCATGGTGCCGTCCGGGCTCTGCAGCCCGCGGCAATGGGACCCGTAGGGGCCGTTGCGCTCGGCGCGGGTGGGGCCGAAGAGACCCAGGGCGGGCGTCCCCAGCGCGGCGGCCAGATGCAGGGGGCCGGTGTCGTTGGCGATCATGAGCGCGCAGCGACGGAGCAGCGAGGCGAGCTCATCGAGGTCGGTGGGCGGCGCCAGGATCGCCTTCACCGGCAGCCCCTCACCGATCTGGCGCGCCATGTGCACTTCGTCCGGGCCCCAGAGCAGCAGCAGCTGCACCCCGGGCTCGCTGGCCAGCCGAGCGGCGAGTGTCCGAAAGTGGGAGACCGGCCAGCGCTTGCTTTCGCGACCTGCCCCCGGGTTGATCGCCACGAGCAGGTCCTGGCGCTTCACCCCTCGCTCTCCCAGGAACTCCTCCATCCGCCGCTCGGTTTCGGGGCGGACCGGCACATGGAACTCGGGCGCTCCGGCGGCCACGCCCAACGGCGCCAGAAGGGACAGGTACTGCTCCACCACGTGAACGGCGGTCGCGGGCGGCGTGACGTGGCGGTTGGTGAACAGCGCGCTCAGCCGCTCGCGCGCCCGGCCCGGGCCGAACCCGATGCGCAACGGCGCGCCCGTGTAGGCCGTCAGGACCCCGCTCTTGATGAGCCCCTGCAGGTCCAGCGCGACGTCGAAGCGCGTCGCGCGGATGCGGGTCTGCAGCCGCCCGAGCTTTTCCCACACCTGGCGCGCCCCGGCGGGCCGCCAGATGAGCCGCCGCCAGAGCCGCGTATCCACCGGCACGACGGCGTCGAGGTCGGGGTGGTCCCGCAGGATGGCGTACTCGCGCGCCTCGACGATCCACGTGAGCTGAGCCTGCGGAAGCCCCTGGCGCAGGGCGCGGGCCACCGGCAGCGCGTGGACGACGTCGCCGAGGGACGAGAGCTTGACGATGGCGATCTTCAATGTTGTCCGCTGTTATCCCGGGCCAGGAAGCGCTCGACGATCGTGGCGATGAGATCCCTGCTGGAATGATCCTTTGGGTCCCCGGCGATCGCCACGCGGCCCCCCGCCGCCAGCACCGCGTTACGCTCGGGCACGTCGTCGGCGGTGTAGTCGGTGCCCTTGGCGTGAACGTCCGGCCGCAGCCGCGCGATGAGCGCGTCGGCGGTGTCCTCGTCGAAGACGACCACCGCGTCCACTGCCGCCAGAGCGCCGACGATCTCGGCCCTCTCGGCCACAGGCATCACTGGCCGGCCGGCTCCCTTGAGGCGCGTCACCGACGCATCGGAGTTCAGCCCGACCACGAGGGCGTCTCCCAGCGCGCGCGCCGCCCGGAGGTACCGTACGTGCCCGACATGGAGCAGGTCGAAGCAGCCGTTGGCCAGCACGATCCGCTTGCCGGCGCGGCGCCAGGCTGAGGCCAGGCGCTCGGCCTCCTCAAGGCTGACGAGCGCCGCCATCGGACGAGAGCGAGTCGGCCAGCTCCTGAGGCGTGACGGTGGCCGTGCCGCGCTTCATCACCACGACCCCGCCCGCCACATTGGCCAGCCAGGCCGCCTCGACCGGCGAGGCGCCGGAGGCCAGGGCGACCGTGAAGGCGCTGATGACCGTGTCGCCGGCGCCCGTGACGTCGGCGATCTGGTCGCTGCCGTGGATCGGGATGAATGTCACCGGGCCCTCACGCTCGAAGAGCGCCATGCCGCGACTGCCGCGCGTGACGAGGAGCAGCCGCGCGTCGAGCCGCTCGAGCAGCGCGCGGCCGGCTTTCTCGACCGCGGGCTCGTCACTGAGATCCTGTCCGGTGAGGGCTTCCAACTCGGGCTCGTTGGGCGTCGCGGCGGTCGCGCCCTTGAAGCGCGGCAGATCGTATCGGCTGTCCACCGTGACCGGGACCTGCCGCTGCCGTCCCAGAGCCAGCACCGCGTCGTACAGCCGCGGCGTCACTGTGCCGTATCCGTAATCGGAGACGAGAAAGGCGTCGGCCTCCGCTCCCAACCGGTGCAGGCGCTCGATGAGGCCGTCTTCGGTGTCGCCGGTAATTCCCCCATCCGGCTCCCGGTCGAGGCGCACGACCTGCTGGCGTGTGCTCTCGTACCCGCCGGCCATGATCCGCGTCTTCATCGGCGTCAGCCGGCCCGGCACGCGGAGCAACCCCCCGATGGCAATTCCCGCGCGCTCGAAGAGCCGCTCGGCCTCGTCGCCGGCGGCGTCCCGACCCAGCACGCCGATCGGCACCGCCGCCGCGCCGAGCGCATGGACGTTGTGCGTGGCGTTCGCCGCCCCGCCGAGCCGCGCCTCCCGATCGGTGAAGCGCAGGATGAGCACCGGCGCCTCCCGGGAGATGCGCGCGGGCTTGCCGTAGAGGTACTCGTCGGTGATCACGTCGCCCACGATCACCACGCGCTTGCCCTTGAGGCGTCCCACGGTCTCGAGCAGCCGCTTGCGGGGAATCACGACCGCGGTCTCTCTCGCGACCGGCCGGCCAGCGCCCACTCGACCGCGGCGAGGAGATCCTCGGCCACGTGGTCCGGCTTCACGGCCCAGCGCGGGTGGAACTGCTCCCACTCCCCTCGACCGTAGCCCGTGAGCACGAGCACACCGGCGGCGCCCGCGGCGTGGCCGGCGGCGACGTCGGAGATCTTGTCGCCGACCGTCACCGAGGAATCGAGATCGAGTCCCAGCTCGGACGCCGCGCGCTGCAGCAGACCCGGCCGCGGCTTGCGGCACTCGCAGTCGGCGCGGTAGGGCGGCTCGCCTTCCGCCGGATGGTGGGTGCAGATGTAGAGGCCGTCGAGTCGCGCCCGGCGCGCGGTGAGTTGGCGAAGCATCTCCTCATGGACGGCGTCGAGGGTGTCCGTGGAGAAGTAGCCCTTGGCGATGCCGGTCTGGTTGGTCACCATGACGGCGGCCACGCCAGCCTGGTTCAGCCGCCGGATCGCTTCGGCTGTTCTGGGCAGGAGCCGGATACGACTCGGGTGATTGACGTAGCCGACCTCCTCGGTGAGGCAGCCGTCCCGGTCCATGAACACCGCGGGGCGTCGGGGCATCGGAAGGCAGTGTAATGCGGACCCCCTGAATGATCAATGAAAATCGAGGGTTCGTGAGCGCCGGAGGCCCGGGTCAGGCCCCGAGCCGGCGGTAGAGAGCGGCGTAGCGGTCGGCCTGGGCACCGAAGGTGAAGGGCTCGGCCGAGGCGCGGGCCCGGACCCTCAAGCCGCCGGCATCGGCGGCTCTCAGCTCCTCGAGCCCTTTCGCGATGGCCTCCGGCTGCGGTTCAGAGACGATCCACCCATTCTCGCCATTCCGGATGACTTCGGCGCCACCGGCCGCCGCGCTCGTGAGCACCGGCAGTCCCGAAGCCAGGGCCTCGAGGTGAACGTTGCCGAATGGCTCGTAGCGCGCGGGCAGCGCCACCACGTCGGCCGCGGCGTAGAGGCGCTCGATCGCCTGCACGGCGCCTGCCCAGTGGATCCGCTCAGCGAGGCCCAGCCGCTCGGCCAGGGCGCGGTACGGTCGGCGATCGCCCTTGCCCGCGACGACGAGCCGGCATCCGCGGTCGCCGAGCCGGCCCACCGCCTCGATCAGCGGGCCCAGCCCCTTGCGCTCGAAGCCCGAGCCGACGAAGAGCACTAGCCAGAGGTCCTCGCCGATTCCCAGCTCGCGGCGGACCGGCGTGAAGAGTCGCTCGCGGTGGTCGGGATGGAATCGCTGGAGGTCCACGCCGTTGTAGACCACGCTGACCCGCGCCGCCGGGGTCGCATAGAGCCCCTCGATCTCGGCCTTCCCGTGGTTCGAGATGGCGACGATGTGCCGCGCGGTCTCGAGGCTGAAGATCTTCTTTTCCAGGGACAAGATGAGTCGATGGTGCGGATTTGCTCGAGCCCAGCGACGGCCCATCGTCGCCAGGTACGCGCGGTGGCAGCCCTCGCCGGCGCGGTAGATGTCCTGACGGAACACCCGCTCGTGGCTCTGGACGATCGCGTAGCCGCCGTCCTGGACCGCACGGCGGGCGGCGAGGGCGAAGGACAGCACTCTCAGCACCGAGGGATGCCGAAGGACCGGGACGCGGCGCACGCGCACACCGGGCACCTCGGGCTGGCCCACCGTCGTGATCAGCTCCACCGAATGGCCGTGGCCGACGAGCTCCCGCATGAATCCGGCGGTGGATGTCTCGATGCCCCCATGGAAGGAGTACGGCCGGCAGATCACGGCGATCTTCATCGGCGCTCCAGCGTCCGCTCGACCAACGGGAACAGGTCGCGCCGCGCGGCGGAGAAGCTGTAGCGCTCCACGCATCGCTCGCGCGCCCGCTGTCCGAGCCGGCGCGCCTCGTCGGGGCGATCCAGCAGATGGGCAATGCCCTGGGCCAGCGCCGCCACGTCTCCCGGCGCCACCAGCAGGCCGCAGCCCTCGAGGATCTCGGGAATCATGGACACGCGCGTCGAGATCACGGGACGCGCCAGGGCCATGGCGTCGAAGATCTTGGCCGGTACCTGGCCGCGCGTGTCCGGCGTGTCCCGCTGGGGTACGGCGACGACGTCGGCCGCCGAGAGGAATTCCGGCACCTGGGCGAACGGGACGCGACCGACCAGCCGCACGCAGGGCAGGCGCGCGACAAGCGCACGGCCCGTCGCCGAAGCCGGATCCGTGCCGACCAGCGCCAGCACCACGTCGCGCCGCCCGAGGCGGGCCACGGCGGCCGCGAGATCGTCGACGCCCTTGTACCCGCGCGGGGTGCCGAGGAACATCACGACCCGCTCGGGGCCGATGCCCAGACGGCGGCGCGCGCCCGCCGGATCGACGCCGCCCGGCTTCCACGCCTCGGTGTCGCGCACGTGGGGGATCAGCACGCCACCGAAGCGCTGCTGGAGAAAGCGCGAGGCGACGGTGATGCCGTCGGCCGCGCCGCTGAAGCGCTCCATCAGCCAGGTCCACGGCAGGCTGGTGGGGTTGGCGAGGTTGAGCGCGCGCCCCGCCGTCCCCCAGAACCCCGAGCGCAGGAAGAAGCCCACCTCCCAATCGTCGATGTCGAGCAGCAGCGGCCGCCGCGCGATCAGACGCTTGAGATAGCCGATTCCGGCGCTGGTGAGCCGAGGCTTGGAGGCGTAGAGGAGATCGCCGTCGGCCATCTCCAGGAGCGCGCGGAGGGAGAGCGCGAAGGCCGGAAGGCGCCGACCCGACACGGTGCGCTGAGCCACGCCGTCCCCGGCGACCGGCTCCCAGACCCGGTCGCCGTAGCAGGGTCCCACGACTTCGACGCGGGCGATGGGCTCGAGCAGATGGGCCAGCAGGTGGGCGCGCCCGGCCGCGTTGTCGGCCAGGTCGAAGCAGAGGATGGAGATTTTCACCCTGCGCGCCCCTAGGGTCTTACTCAGCCCTCGCCTCCTACTCAGCCCTCGGCTTGCGGCTCCGCCGCTCACCTCGAACGGCCACGTGCGGCTCGCAACTGCCTCGCCGGCCACGACTCGGCTCGAACATCAGCGTCGCGTAGAGCTCTCCCAGCTTCCGTGCGACGCAGGCGCCAGACAGGCGCGTCCGCGCCAGCTCGGCGGCGGTCGCGCCCAGCTTCGCGCGCAGGGCGCTGTCGGCGAGCAGCCGCCCGATGGCCGCGGCCAAGGGGCCGGGCTCCCCAGCGGGGACGAGCAGGGCGCTCCTGCCGTCGGCCAGTACCTCGGGCACGACGCCCACCCGGCTGGCGACCACCGCGCGGCCCATCGCGAGGTACTCGAAGAGCACGCGCGACATCCCGTCGGACTCCAGCGGGGGATAGAGGGCCACGTCGAACGCGGCCATCGCCGTGGGCAGATCGTGAGTGAAGCCCACGAACGCGATGCGCTCTTCGAGCCCTGCGGTGGCCGCGGCCCGGCTCACGATCGGCTCCAAGGCCCCTTCCCCGATGAAGACGGCGCGGAACCGCCGGCCCTCTGCGGCGAGGCGCTTGAGGGCCTCGACCGCGATCAGATGCCCCTTCATCACGCGAAAGCCCGAGACCAGACCGACGAGCGGGATGTCCGCCTCGACGGGCAGTGAGGCCCGGAAGCCCGCCCCGTCGGTCTTCGGGTCGAAGCGCTCGGCGTCCACCCCGCCCGGCAGCGCCACCACGCGCTCGGGCGTCATGAGCCCCGAGGCCACGTACTGGGTCCGGATCGCCTCGGTCACCGTGACAACGAGATCCGTGCCCCGACGGTAGAGCCAGCGGTTGAGTGGGTGGGCCCGGATCGGCTGGACGATGTGCCGCGTTCTGACGACGGGTCTCGGACTTCGCCAGGCGCGCACGGCGAGGGCCGCCAGCCAGTGCTCCTTCCCGCGGTGGACGTGCACGACATCGCCGGCACGGAGCAGGCTCCTGAGACGCCGCAGGTCGGCCAGGTCGGCGGCGGGCCTCAGCCCTGCGGCGAAGGCGAGAGTCTCGATGCGGTGGGCGCCGGCATCGCGCGCGCGATCCATCACCCGCGTCTCGCTGCCGCGCTTGCAGACGAGCGTCACCTCGTGCCCGGCGCGCTCGAGCTCCGCGCTGATCCGCGCGGCCCAGTACGCATCGGAGGACCATCCCCGGCAGGACATGAGCTGCAGGACCTTCATGCCACCGGAGTCCTCCCGGCCAGCGCGGCGCGGTAGACGGCCTCGATCGTCTCGGCGTGGCGCTCCGGACTGAAGATCTCCTCCACCCGACGGCGCCCTGAGCGGCCCATTCGCTGCGCCAGGGACGGCTCCGTCAGCAGGGTGTGAAGCGCCGCGGCCACGGCGTCGGGCTCTTCTCCCTCGACGAGCAGCCCCGTCACCCCGTCCACCACGGTGTCGGGCAGCGCTCCCACTCGTCGCGCGACGACCGGCCGTCCGGCCGCCATGGCCTCCAGCGCCGCCCGACAGGACTCGTCCGACCCCGCTCCCATCAAGACGAAGACGTCCACGGCCTGCAGGACGTCTGGCAAATCGGCGTCCCGGTAGCCCGTGAAGAGCACCCGCTCGGTCAGCCCCAGCTCGCGAACGAGCGCCTCCAGGCGCGGCCGCGCCTCCCCCTTCCCCACCAAGAGCAGCCGGGCGCCAGGATGGCGGGGCAGCAGGAGGCGAAAGCCCTGGATCAGCAGCTCGTGACCGCGATTGGGCGCGAGCCGGGCCACCGAGCCCAGCACCGGGCCGGCGGCGATCCCGAACTCCTTTCTCACGGCGGCCCCGTCGCCCGTGCCGCGGAAGCGCGCGACCTCCACGACCCCGGCGACGCGGTGGAGGCGCGCCGGCGGAAATCCCGCCCTCAGGCATCGCTCCTCGATCTCGCGACTGACGGCGATGGCGGCATCGGTGCGGCGGTACAACGCCGAGGACGGCCATCCCGACCGAACGGCGCGGGCGTTGTGGAAGGTTCGGACCAGCGCGGCGCCGCCTCGGCCCAGCCCGCCGAGCCAGTGGTCGTGGGAATGATGACAGTGGATCACGTCGACACCTTCACTCCGGACGAGGCTCCGCAACCGCGCCAGCCCGGCCAGCAGGCGCAGCGGACGAAAGCCGACGTCGAGAGCAAGTCCGGACACCGGCTCGATCCCCGCCTCCCGGGCCTTCTGCTCGAAGCGCTCTCCGGGAATGATGGCGAGGAGGGCCCGGTGGCCCCGGTCGCGCAGCGCGCTGACCAGTCGCAGGGCGGGCTCTGCGCTGCCGGTCCACCACCGATTGGAGACCAAGTGGAGAACGGTGAGGCTCGGAGATCCGCTCATGGGCGTTTCCGCTCCCCACCCCCGCCCAGGAGCTCTTCGTAGAGCGCCAGGAGCCGGGCCACGGCGGCCGCGTGGGAGAAGCGGGCCTCGACCAGCTCGCGCGCGGCCCGCGCCCGACGGGCGGCGGCGATCGGATCGGCGAGGACATTCTCCACGGCCTGGGCCAGCGCCGGAGCGGACTCCGGCTTGACCAGCAGCCCGGTCACGCCGTCGGCGACCACCTCGGGAACCCCGCCGACATTACTGGCCACCACGGGAACTCCGCTGGCGAAGGCCTGCAGCAGGGACTGCGGCACACCTTCGGTGCGGGTCGAGGCCAGCACGAAGCAGTCCATGCAGCCGAGCAGGGCCGGCACGTCCGGCCGAAATCCCGTGAAGAGCACGGCCTCTCCGAGCCCCGCCTGCCGGGCGAGGCTTTCGACCCAGGGGCGACGGATGCCGTCGCCGACGAGGAGCAGGCTCGACTTGGGATGGGCGGCGCGAAGCAGGCCGAACGCCTCGATGAGGTGCGCGTGGCCTTTGGATCCCCGGAACATCGCGATGGACCCGACCACCGGCGAGCCCAGCCCCAGGCTGGCCGCGAGCTCGCTCGAGCGCGCGCCGAACGGGAACCGCTCCAGATCCACTCCCGCCGGCATCGCGACCGCCCGCTCCGGGGCAACGCCGGCGTCGATGACCATGCTGCGGATGGCCTCGCCACTGGTGATCACCCGGTCGGCCAGCCGGGTGTAGACGGGGTTCCAGCCGCGCCGGATGCCGATCGAGACGTGGCGGGTCCGCACCACCGGCACCCGCGTGAGACGCGCCGCCAGGCCGCCGACCCATGCGTCGATCGAGCTGTGGGTGTGGACAAGGCTGATTCGCTCGCGGCGGATGAGCGAGGCGAGTCGCCCAACCGCGCTCACGTCCCACGCCCCTCGCATCGCCACGGGCGCGGCCGCCACGCCGGCCGCGCGGCAGCGCTCGAGCAGCCGGCCGCCGGGGCGGCAGGCGAGCACCACGCGCCAGCCGCGCTCTGCGATCCATCGCGCCTCGTCCAGGGTGCGGATTTCCTGGCCGCCCAGGCCCGGCGAGGACTCGGTGTGGAGCACGGCCTTCATGCGCGGATCGCCTGCCTCACGCGCGCGTGCACCTCGTCGGGCCCGATGCCCCGCAGGCAGATATGGTCGATGGGGCACGCGGGCAGAAAGCACGGCGCGCACGGCGCGTCGTGGTCCAGCACCTGGGCCGAGACCGAGCGGGGCGCCGTCAGGCGCTTGTCGGTGGGGCCGAAGAGCGTGACCGTCGGGATCCGGAGCGCGGCCGCCAGGTGCGCCACGCCGGTATCGCCGCTCACGAGACAGTCCAACCGCGCGAGCAGCCGCGGCAGGGACGCCGCCCGGTCGCGGCCCACCAGGGAGGGCACCGCACATCTCGCAGACTGGACGACCGCGGCGGCTGTGCGCTCGTCGGCGGGGACGCCCATGAGCACGGGTTGAGCGCCCTCCTCGAGGAGGCGTCCGGCGAGGCGGCCGAAGAACTCCGACGGCCAGAGCTTCGAGCTGCCGAAGGCCGCGCCCAGGTGCAGCCCGACCAGTCGCTTGTCCGCCGCGGCGCCGGCCTGGGCCAGCAGCGCAGTCACCTTCTGAGTCTCCAAGCGATCTTCGGGAAGCCTCCAGACGGGCAACCGCTCCTCGACGGGGACACCGAGGAACGCGATCAAGGTGGCGTACTCGTCGACCTGGTGTTGACGCGGTGACGGAAGCGGAATCGCGTCCGTCAGCAGCGCGCCACGTCCGTCAGCGTCGAAGCCGACGCGACGCCGGGCGCCCCACCGCCAGGCCGCCAGTGCCGACTCGAAGGAGTTCGGCAGCAGGACGGCCAACTCGGGCCGCTCCGGTCTGAGGGCGCGGGCGAGTCGCCGCCGCTCTCCGAGACCGTGCGGATAGGGCAGCAGGATGTCGCCGACTCCCTGGCCGGAGAGGAGCGGGGCCCAGGGCCCGACGACGGTGATGCGGGAGGCGGGCCGCGCGGCGTGGAGCGCGCGCAGCGCGGGCAAGGCCATGACCGTGTCGCCCAGCCAGTTCGGCGCCCTGACAACGATGACGGCCGGCGAATCCTCCATCGCTACGAGTGCCGGATACCCGATGACACGAGGGTTCGCCCGAGCGCTCCGATCCACTCTTCGTGCCCGGTCTCGAGGGTCAGCCGGACCGGGACGACCCAGAGCGGCGCCTGCGGCAGCCCGAGGCTGCGGAGTCGCATCCAGTCCTTCTCCGTGGTGACCAGCTCGGCCCCCATCGCGGTCGCCTGCCGCGTCAACCCGTCCAGATCGGCGGCCGTGTACCAATAATGGTCGGGGAACTCGATGATCCCGCTGACCCGGGCGCCCAGCCCCAGCAAGGTGTCCGCGAAGCTCCTCGGCGAGCCGAGCCCGCAGAAGGCGAGCAGCCGGCGGCCGGCGAGGGTGCGCGGCTCGGCGCGGCGGCCGCTCTGCCCGTCGCGCGCCTCCGTCACGTGATAGGAAGCGCGAATGACGGGGGCGCGGCGGTTGTGGCGTCCCAGCCGTTCACCCACGGCGCGGGCGTCGACATCGGTCCCGTTGGTCACGACGACCAGATCGGCCCGCGCCAGGGCCGCGAGCGGCTCCCGCAGCGTCCCGCGCGGGAAGAGGCGACCGTTGCCCCATGGCGCCCGTCCGTTGAGGACCAGAATCTCGAGGTCCTTGTGCACGGTGCGGTTCTGGTAGGCATCGTCCAGCACCACCACGGTCGCTCCGCAGCGCTCCAGCGCGATCTGCCCCGCCTCGAACCGGTTCTCGCCGACCACCACCGGAGTGCCGGGGAGCCGCTCGGCAAGCATCAGCGGCTCGTCCCCGGCCCGGTGGGCATCGAGCCTGACGCCATCCCGATCCGCCGCCACCTCCACGCCGCGGCTCAGGCGGCCGTAGCCGCGGCTGACCACGGCGGGGGTGGCGCCGAGCTCGCGCAGCGCGAGGACGACCAGCTCGACGGTGGGCGTCTTGCCGCTGCCTCCGAGGGTGATGTTGCCGACCGAGATCACGGGGCACGGCAGCCGTCCGGTCCGGAGCAGTCCCCAGCCGTAGGCGCGCTCCCGCGCCGCTAGACCGAGCCGGTATCCGACGCTCAGCACGGCGAGCCCAGCCGCCACCGGGCGCGGGGCGCCTTCCTCCCACCACTTCCGCAGCAGCATCTCGGGGTCTCGGCGCGGCGTCAGCATCGTGTCCCACCCCGCCGCGTCCCGTCCACGCCCGCGCCGAGGAGAAAGCGCTCGACCAGGTCGAGGGTCTGCTTCAACGCGCCTTGTCGCGCCACGACGGCGCCGAAGCCGGCCTCGCCCATCCGGCGCCTCAGCTCCTCGGACTCCATGAGCCGGGCCATCTCGCTTTCCAGCCCATCGGCGTCCTTGACCACCAGGGCGGCACCCGCCGCCTGGAGCAGCTCGGCGCTCTCGCGGAAGTTGCTCGTATGCGGTCCGAAGAGGACGGGCTTGCGCCGCAGCGCCGGCTCGAGCATGTTGTGCCCGCCGGTCGGGACGAGGCTTCCACCCACGAACACCACGTCCGCCAGCCGATAGCACTCGGCCAGCTCGCCCACCGTGTCGAGGATGATCACGGCGCCCGCCGCGCGCTCCCGCGGCAGGCTCGTGCGGCGCACGGGCGAGAGCCCGCGCTCGCGGACCAGCCGCTCGACCTCCTCGACGCGCTCGGGATGGCGCGGCGCCAGCAGCAGGGCCAGATCGGGGACGCGCGGCTTGAGCCGCGTCAGGACGTCGAGCACGATCGCTTCCTCGCCCCGGTGGGTGCTGCCGGCTACCCAGAGCCGCTCACCCGGGCGCAGGCCCAGGAGCCGCTCCCAGATGGCGTCGGCGCGGGCGTCGGGCGGCTGGAGATCGCTCTTGAGGTTTCCGGTGACGACCACCCGCTCCGGGGAGGCTCCGAGCCCGATGATGCGCCGCGCGTCCTCGTCCGACTGCATCGCGAACACCGACACATGGGCCAGCATGCGCGCCATGGCGGGCCGGATCAATCGGTAGCGACGGTACGAACGGTCGGAGATGCGACCGTTGGCCACCATGGACGGCACGCCGCGACGGGCGAGGGCGCGAAGGAAGTTTGGCCAGAGCTCCGTCTCCATCGCGATGAAGAAGCGCGGGTTGACGGCCCGGAGCGCGCGACGAACCGGCCCCGGCAGATCCAGTGGGAAGAACCGGTGCGTCGCCAGGCCGTCCAGCCGGTCCCTCACGATCTGAGCGCCCGTCGGCGTCACGGTGCTCACCACGACGGAGAGCTCCGGCCAGCGGCGGCGGATGCCCTCGACGAGCGGCGCCGCCGCCGCGGCCTCGCCCACGGAGACGGCGTGGATCCAGCAGCGCGGCTCGGGCGGCAGACCGTCGAGTCGACCCAGCCGCTGGCCGAAGGCGCGGCCATAGCCGCTGCGCCCGAGGCGGCGGACGAGAAAGACCGGCAGGTAGGCGAGCAGCACGACGGCGAGCGCGGCCGAGTAGAGGAGGTACATCAGCCGCGCGCCTCCGCGTCCACCTGGGAGGTCAGCGCGTGCAGCGCCGCTTCGACCTCCTTCCGCGCGGCCTCCTCACCGTCGCGTCCGATATGGCGGGCGATGTGGATGGGCTCGCCGAAGCGCATCACGCACCGGGCGAACGGCTTGGGGATCCTGAACTCGTCCCACGAGGCCAGGCGCCATTCGCGCGAGGCGCCCAGCGCCATCGGCACGATGGGGGCGCCGCTCAGCCGCGCCAGCATCACGATGCCGGGCTTGGCGATCTCGCGCGGCCCCGTGGGGCCGTCGGGAACGACGAAGACGTCGGCGCCGGTCGACAGCAAGCGTCTGAGCGCGCGCAGGGCGCCGGCCCCGCCCCGGCTGGATGATCCTCGAACAGCCCGCATGCCGAAGCGGGCGATGAAGCGGACCACCAGCTCCCCGTCCTCGGAGCGGCTGGCCAGGACCCGCGTTCGCCGCCAGCCGTACAGATACGGCAGCAGGAGAATCCGGCTGTGCCAGGCGGCATAGATCGTCGGTGTCTGCATCCGCCACAGGGGCTGGACGGTCCCTTCCTCGCGGTGGATGCGGAGGGTGAGGGCCAGGAGCCTGACGGCCCAGGCGCCGAGCACCGGGCCCAGGGACCGCGTGAGCCAGCGCTTCATGCCACCCGCGCGGCCTCCAGCACGGCTCGGGCGGCCCGCGGGCCGACTCCCGGCTCGCCCAGCCGGCTGCGGATTTCCTTGAAGGCCGCGCGCTGGGCCGTGGCGGCGGGCGCGTCCTCGAGCAGCTTCAGCGCCTCGTCGGCCAGCCGTTGACCGGTCACCTCGTTCTGGAGAACCTCGGGCACGGCCTGACGTCCGGCCACGATGTTCGGCAGGCTGATCCACCGGACCCGGGCCAGCATGCGCGCGATGGCTTCGGTCAGTCGCGAGACGCGGTAGCAGACCACCATGGGGACGCTCAGCAGTGCCGCCTCGAGTGTCGCGGTTCCCGACGCGATGAGCACCACGTCGGAGGCCGCCATCAGCTCGTGGGTGAGTCCTTCGACGACCTCCACCGGCGGCCCTCCGGCACCGGCGGCGGCGGCCAGCAGGGCGGCCAGCTGGGACCGATCCACGCTCGGCGCGGCGCCGACCAGGAAGCGGCGGCGTGGATCGACGGCCGCGAGCCGGCGGGCTGCCTCGAGCATCGCGGGCAAGAGTCGCGCGACCTCTTCCCGCCGGCTTCCGGGCAGCAGTCCGATCAGGGTGACGGCGGGATCGAGACCGAGCCGCCGCCGCGCTTCCTCGCGGGAGAGGCTGAGCGGCAGGACGTCCAGCAGCGGATGACCGACAAATTCCACGGCGACGTGCGCCTGCTCGTAGAGCGAGGGTTCGAAGGGGAAGACCGCCAGCACCCGGCTCACCCGACGCGCCATCTGGCGGATCCTCCCCCGCCGCCAGGCCCAGAGCTGGGGCGGGATGAAGTAGACCACCGGGATCCCTGCCCGGCGCGCCTGGCGCGCCAGCCGCAGGTTGAATTCCGGGAAATCGATGAGGACCAGGGCGCGCGGGCGCTCGTCGCAGATCCGCCGCACGAGGGTACGGTAGGCGCGGTAGAGTCCCGGGATCCGACCGACCGCCTCGCTCATGCCGACCACGGCGTGAGCCGTCGGGTCGGCGACGATCTCCATCCCGGCCTCGGCCATCCGCGGCCCTCCCATGCCGACCAGCCGCGTGTCGGGCACGAGCTCGCGCAGCGCTCGGCAGAGCGTGCCGCCGTGCAGATCGCCCGAGGCCTCGCCCGCCGACAGCATGATGAGGGGGGTGTCAGCCTTGGGCATCGACGCTCACCACCGCGATGCCGGCGGCATCGGCCATGCGGACGACCTCGTCCCGATCCACCAGCAGGAGCTTGCCACTGTCCACGGCGAGGGCCGTCGCACCGCCGGCGACCATGGCCTCGAGCGTGCTCGATCCGATCGTGGGGACGTCGAAACGGTAGTCATGCGCGGCGGCGACGGCCTTGATCACGACGGTGCCCGGCCCTGCCAGGCGCGAGCCGCGCCGGATCGTCTCATCGGTTCCCTCCGCCGCTTCCACCGCCACGGTCACCCCTCGTGAGCGCACCACGGTTTGCCCCACGCCGAAGGTAGCCAGGTGCCGCGCGAGCGCGAAGCCGGCGCGGATCTCGTCGGTCTCCTCGGCGGATGGGGCCCGGCGCGTCAGCCGCCCCGTGGCGATGAGCCACGGCGAGAGGAACTCGCGCTGGTCCAGCACCTCGACGCCGATGCCCTTGAGGGCCGCCACCACCATTTCCCCCAGTGCGGCGTCGGACAGCCCGAGGCGCGCCATCCGGCGCCCCGCCACATCCGTGCGCTCGACATCGGAGAAGACGCGCTCCTTGGCGAACTTGCCGACGAACACCGCGGCGCTGACCTGGCGGGCGGCGAGTCCCTGGAGCACGGACTGGATGTCGGTGATCCTGGACGGGACGAAATCGTCGGCTACCTCGGCGAGCCCCGGCGCTTCGTCGAAGGCGAAGGCGGCGACGCGCCAGCCGTGGCGCTTGGCTTCGGCGGCCGCCCGGCCGGGGAGCACCCCGGCGCCGGCCATCAGACCGAGGACACGCTCCACGGAAGATCCTTCGGCCAGGCGATCTCACCCCGGCCCTCGCGGATCATCCGCTCGATCTCCAGCGCGACGGCGAGCGACCGGAGGTCCTCCGCCTCGGGCAGCTCCACCTGGCCGCTGGCCTGGGCCGATCGCACCGCGCCGACAAGATGGCGGATCTCCAGCTTGAGGGGATTGTCCTTGTGGACGAGGAGGTGCTCGACGAACGACGCCTGTCGGTAACGGATGGACTCCCGGTTGAGGGTGTACTCCTGGTCGGCCCGCCGGTGGATCTGGATGTCCTGGGTGCCGTAATCGAGCACGATGTAGGCGTCGGGCTGAGTGATGGCGAGGGTGCGGATCTTCTCCTCCGTCGCGCGGCTGGCCGTGATGGTCGCCATCGCGCCCGAGTCGAAGACGATCTGCACGGTGGCCACGTCCGTCACCCGCGAGTGGACTGACGCTCCCACGGCGGTCATCTTCCGCGGCTCACTGTCCACCAACCCCAGGACGATGTCGATGTCGTGGATCATCAGGTCCATGACGACGGAGTCGTTCTGCACGCGCGGCACGAAGGGCCCCAGGCGACGGGACTCGATCAGGATCGGTCGCTCCACGATCTTGCGGAGCTCCTGCACGGCGCCGTTGAAGCGCTCGACATGGCCCACGTGCAGGACGCGGTTGTGCTGGCGCGCCAGCCGGAAGAGCTCCTTGGCTTCCTCCAGCGAGGAGGACATGGGCTTTTCGACCAGCACGTGGATACCGGTCTCGAGCAGATCGCGGGCCACCTCGAAGTGGCGCCCCGTCGGCACGGCGACCGTGACGAAGTCCACCTGCCCGACCAGCTCGCGGTGATCGTGGAAGGCGCGCACGCCGTACGGCGCTGCCACCTGCCGAGCCCGCTCGAGGTCGGAGTCCACGACGCCCACGAGATCCACGCCCCAGATCTCGGCCAGCGCCAGGACGTGGTACTGCCCCATGTGGCCGGCGCCGACGACGGCCCCGCGGATGTTCGGTTCGGTCGGTGGCTTCAAAAGATCCTCTCCTCGAGCTCCGCGTCGGCCTCCGTCCCGGCGGCACGGGCCGCGGGCACGATGCCGCGCTTGGAGCCTTCGATGAACTCCACCAGCTTCGCCACGAGCGGGTCGCCCGCCAGCTCCTCCTTCAGCCGCTTCACCGCGCTCCCGGGCGCCAGTCCGGAGCGGTAGAGGATCCGGAACGCCGCCTGGACCTGCCGGCGGCCCGGGGCGGCGATGCCGCCGCGCCTCATGCCGATGACATTGACCGCCCGCGCGGTCGCGGGGATCCCGTCCGCGATGATGAACGGCGGGACGTCCTGGGTCACCTTCGAGCAGCCGCCGATGTAGGCGTAGGCGCCGATGCGGCTGAACGGGTGGATGCCCGTGAGGCCGCCGATGGTCGCGAAGTCCTCCACCGTGATGTGGCCCGTGAGCCCCGCGTAGTTGATGATGACCACGTGGTTGCCGACGACGCAGTCGTGGGCGACATGGCTCGAGGCCATGATGAGGCAGTGATCGCCGATGCGCGTGTCCTCACCCTCATGGGTCGCGCGGTGGATCGTGGCATATTCCCGGATCGCGGTCTCGTCACCGATTCGGACGCCCACCGGTGTGCCCTCGCGGAACTTGAAATCTTGAGGTCGGCCTCCGATGACCGCGCCGTGACCGATGCGGCAGCGGGCGCCGATCCGCACCCGCCCCTCGAGGACCGCGTGGGCACCGATCTCGGTCGCCTCTGCGATCCACACCTCGGGCCCGATCACCGCGTAGGGGCCGACCCGGACGCCCGCGGCGAGCTCCGCCTTGGAATCGATCACCGCCGTGGGATGGATCATGTCAGCCGCTCCGCCTCTCCTCGAGCTGGCGCACCCGTTTTTCCAGCGCGCGCACCTTCTTGATCAGATCGGGCAGCATGGCCTCGGCCGCCCAGATGCGGCGTGCCTGGCCGCTCGGCCGGCTCGGGATGCCGCTCCAGACCTCGCCCGCCGGGATGTCGCTGGGCACGCCCGATTTGGCGGTGAGGATGGCGCCCTCTCCCACCGTCACGTGATCGGCGATCCCGACCTGCCCCGCCAGAATGGCACGGCTGCCGATCCGGCAGGAGCCAGAGATGCCGACCTGCGAGACCAGGATCACGTGCTCGCCGACCTCGCAGTTGTGCCCCACCTGCACCAGATTGTCGATCTTGGTGCCCCGCCCGATGACCGTATCCCCGAGGGTCCCCCGGTCGATGGTCGTGTTGGCGCCGATCTCGACGTCGTCCTCGACGCGGAGACCGCCGACCTGAGGGATCTTGCGGTGCGTGGTGCCGTCGAAGGCGTAGCCGAATCCATCGGCGCCCAGCACGGCTCCGGGGTGGACGATCACGCGGTGCCCGATGCGGACACCGTCGCGGACCACCGCGCGCGGATAGAGCAGCACGTCTTCGCCGATCACCGCGTCGACGCCGACGAAGCAGAGCGCCCCGATCCGGCTGCGGGCGCCGACGACGGCCCCCCTCTCGATCACCGCCTGGGGGCCCACGGCCGCCGTGGGATCCACGCGGGCGCCCTCGGCCACCGCCGCGGTCGGGTGAATGCCGGGCGTCGTCGGCGGCTCGGGGTGGAAGAGGCGCAGCAGCGTGATGAGCGCTGCTTGCGGGGAATCCACGCGCAGGAGCGCGCATCGCAAACCGGTCGCGTCCCGCGGCACGACCAGCGCGCCGGCCTGGGTGGACTCGGCCAGGCGCTGGTACTTGCTGCCGCTCAGGAACGAGACCTGGGCCGGCCCGGCGGACTCCAGCGGGGCCACACCGGTCATGACGCGAGCCGCGTCGCCCTCGAGGGTCGCCCCGAGCGCCTCGGCGAGCCGACCGAGCGTGAACGAGGCGCTGGCGCTCACCTACTTCTTGGCCTTCTTGGTTTCGTCGTCGTAGGCCCTGAGGACGTCGTCGGTGACGTCGGCCTCGGCCGCCGCGTAGAGCACGCCGGCGCGCTGGCGCTCCAGGATGATGGCGTAGCCCTTTTCCTTCCCGACCTTCTGGACCAGCCCGCTCAGGTCCTGGAGGACCTTGGACAGGAGGGCCTCCTCTTTCTTCTGCAGCGACGCCTGCAGGTCGTCCACGAGGCGGCGGGTGTCCCGCACCTTCCGCTCCAGCGCTTCCTGCTTCTCCCGCCGGGCCTCCGCGGACAGGAGCTGGCCCTTCTTCTCGAGCTCGTCGCGCATCTTCTCGAGCTCGACGCGCTGCCCGTCCACCTGCTTCTGCATCGCGGCCTTCTCCTTCTCGAGCTGCTCCCTGGCCGCCACGCCGGCGGCCGACCGCGCCAGGACCCGCTGGACGTCGATGATCGCCACGCGCCCCCCGGAGGCGCTCTGCGCCGAGATCGCCGGCGCGCCCATCCACATGCCCGCGACCATGCCGGCGCCCAGGAGCACTGCCGCACTGACCAGCCTTAGACCCTTCATCGCTGCCCGCCCTCCTCGACTAGAATGCGGAACCCACGGAGAAATTGAAGTTGCCGAAGCTCTCGCCCTTCTTCCTGTCGAGCTTGACGCCGTAGTCGACCCGGATGGGACCGAAGGGCGAGTTCCACCGGAACCCGAGGCCTGCGCCGTGCCGGAGGTCGGTCGGATCGAACCGGGGCCGGTTTGCCTCGTCAGGCCCCCACACATTGCCCACATCGTAGAACAGCGCCGCCCGGATTCCGAAGAACAGCGGGATCAGGTACTCGATGTTCCCGACCAGCTCGACGTTGCCGCCGATCCGCGTCCCGCTGCTGTCCCGAGGCGACACCTGGAGCGCCTTGAATTGGCGCAGCGTGTTGGAGCCGCCCAGGTAGAAGCGCTCGAAGAGCGGCACCGGCTCGTCCGCCCACCCGAACATGTACCCGCCCAGGATCCGTCCGCTGATCACGTGGTCGAGCCAGAGCGGGTGGAAGTACGTGGCGCTGGCGACAGTGCGGACGAACTTTTCACCGAAGCCGACACCCGCGAAGTCCACGCCGATACCCTGGGTGCTGCCCTTGGTCGTCTCGAAGGCGCTATCCCGGGTGTCCCGGCTCAACGACGTGCCGATGAGCGAGATGAGGTGATCACCCTTCGCGTCCTGGAGCTCGGAGCTCGCGGTCGACGGGATGTCGCTGACGCGGTCGTTGCTGACGCGGTAGATAGCGGCAGCCCGGGAGTAGTCCCCGACGGGGTAGCCGAATCGGATGTCGCCACCGAGGGAGTTGACCGTGTAATCGGACAGGATGCGTCGGTTGTTGAAGAGGTCGAACCCTGCCGCGAGGGGTCGGTCGAACAGCCAGGGCTCCGTGAAGCCAATCTGCCCTTGCTGGACCTTCTCACCGCCGCGCAGGCGGAGGAAGACCTCCCAGCCCTTGCCGAGAAAGTTGCGCTGGGAGAGGTCCAGGGTGCCGAGGGCGCCGTCCTGGGAGCTGTAGCCGCCGCCGATGGAGAACAGGCCCGTGGGCTTCTCGGTCACGTCGATGTTGACGATGATCTTGTCCTTCGAGGAGCCGGGCGCGGTGGTCGCGCTGACCTTGTCGAAGTAGTTGAGGTTCGTCAAGCGCTGCTTCGCGCGCAGCAGCTTGGGGGTCGTGAACAGCTCTCCTTCGGCCATGGGGATCTCGCGACGCAGGATCTTCTCCTCGCTCCGCGTGTTGCCGCTGATGTTGATCCGCTCGACGAAGACCTCGGGGCCTTCGGAGATCTCGAACGTCACGTTGATCCTGAGATTCGCCAGGTCCTGGGTGACGTTGGGGTTGACGTCCGCCGAGGCGCGCCCGATGGTCCCGTAGACGTCCGTGATGCCCTTGACGCTCTCCCGCAGCTTCGAGCGCGAGAACACGTCCCCGGGCACGAGGAGGATCCGGCGCTTGATCTCCTCGAGGGGCAGGACGTTGTTTCCGGTGATGTCGACCCCGCCCACGTGGAACTGCGCGCCTTCGACGACCACGATCTTGATCGTGGCCCGGGCCTTGGCGCGGTCGACCTGGATGTCGGAGGACTCGACGCGCGCCTGGACGTAGCCGTGGTCGTTGTAGAGCTGGATGATCCGCTCGACGTCCTCGTCCAGCTTTTGCCGCTGGACCGTGCCGCGCAGGATGAAGAACTCGCGTTCCCGCGTCAGCATGATGTCCTTGACCTGCTTGGGCTTGAGCCCCTTGGTCCCCTCGATCACGATCTCTTCGATGGTGATCTTCCGCCCTTCGGCGATGCGGAAGGTGACCGTCACGTCCCCGTCGGGAAGCTTCTCGGCATCGGGCGTGATCGCGACCTCGAAGTAGCCCTCCTCCTCGTAGTACTCCTTGAGCTTCTCGGCGGCCCGCGTCACCGCGACCGGGTTGTACACGCTCCCCAGCTTGAGGTCGATCTTCTCCTGGAGGGCCGACGAGTCGAGCTTCTTGTTCCCGGCGAAGAGGATGTCACGGACGAACGGCCGCTCCACGACCACGAAGGTCAGCTTGACGCCGCCCTCGAAATCCTCGACCTTGAGCTGGACGTCGTCGAAAAAACCGAGGGCGAAGATGTTCCGGATGTCTTCAGCCTGGCGGGTGGGTGAGAATGGCTGGCCGACCTTGGCGCTGACCCGGCCCAGGATCACGGCCTCCTGCACGCGGCGGTTGCCCTGGACGGCGAGCTCCTTGACGAGGATCTGCCGATCCGGCGGAGGCGGAGCCTGGGCGAAGCTGATCCCGGCACCCGCCAGCAGGAGGGCAAAAAAAATGGAGAGAAAAGTTCTCCCCTGCTTGCGCATCAAGAAAGTGGCTCGCGCGCCTTCGTTTAGTGTTCCGCCAGGGCCAGCCTGGGCTCGGCGATCTGGATCTCCCTGAAGACGAGGTTGTCCCCTTCGGCGTCGAGCTCGATCCTAGCACCGTCTCCGAACTGACCGCGGACGATGGCCTCGGCCAGGGGATCTTCGACGTGCTTCTGGATGGTGCGCCGGAGCTGCCGCGCTCCGTAGGTCGCGTCATACCCCTTCTGGACCAGCAGTTCGAGCGCGGTTTCGGTGGGCTCCAGCTGAATGCCCTTGTCCGTCAACTGCGCATTGACGCGCGTGATCATCATGCGCACGATGCTGGTGATATCTTCCTTGCTGAGCGCGTGGAAGACGATGATGTCGTCCACCCGATTGATGAACTCCGGCCGGAACGCTCGCTTCATCTCGTCGAGCACCTTCTCCTTCATCCGGTCGTGGGTGGTCTCGTCCCCCTCCGGGATGAACCCGGGCGTGGTGCGCTTGCCGATGAAGCTCGTGCCGAGGTTGGAGGTCATGATGAGGATGGTGTTCTTGAAGTCCACCACGTGCCCGACCGAATCGGTCAGGCGGCCGTCATCGAGGACCTGGAGCAGCATGTTGAAGACATCCGGATGCGCCTTCTCGATCTCGTCGAACAGCACCACCGAATACGGCCGGCGGCGGACCTTCTCGGTGAGGAACCCGCCCTCTTCGTAGCCCACGTAGCCCGGCGGGGCTCCGAGGAGCCGTGAGACCGAGAACTTCTCCATGTACTCGGACATGTCCACGCGAATCAGCGCGTTCTCGTCGCCGAACAGGTACTCGGCGAGCGTCCGCGCCAGCTCCGTCTTCCCCACGCCCGTCGGGCCCAGGAAGATGAACGAGCCCACGGGCCGCCGGCTGTCCTTGAGACCGGCGCGCGAGCGACGGATGGCCCGGGAGACGGCGGTCACCGCGTCGCGCTGGCCGACGATGCGCTGGTGGAGCGCGTCTTCCATGCGCGCGAGCTTGGCGGACTCCTTCTCTTCGAGCTTGGAGAGCGGGATCCCCGTCCAGCGCGAGACGATGTACTCGACGTCCTCTTCGCCGACGGTCTGCGGCCCCTTGCCTTTCCGCTTGTCCCACTCGCGCTTCATCTCCTCGTCACGCCCGCGCAGCAGCTTTTCCTTCTCGCGCAGCGAGGCGGCTTTCTCGAACTCCTGCGCCTCGAGGTACATGTCCTTCTCGCGCACCACACGCTCGACTTCCTTGCCGAGCTCCTTGATCTCCGGCGGTGGTGTCAGCGCCATGAGTCGGGTCCGCGATGAGGCCTCGTCGATCACGTCGATGGCCTTGTCCGGCAGCTGCCGGTCGGTGATGTAGCGGTCGGCGAGCTTGACGGCCGCGTCGATCGCCTCGTCGGTGATCTTCACGCGGTGATGCGCCTCGTACCTGTGGCGCAGCCCCTTGATGATCTCCACGGACTCGCTGACGGAGGGGGCCCGGACGATGACCGGCTGGAAGCGGCGCTCGAGCGCGCCGTCCTTCTCGATGTACTTCCGGTACTCGTCCAGCGTCGTGGCGCCGATCGTCTGGATCTCGCCGCGCGACAGCGCGGGCTTGAGCATGTTGGAGGCGTCGATGGCCCCCTCGGCCGCCCCGGCCCCGATCAGGGTGTGCAGCTCGTCCAGGAACAACACCACGTTCTCGGACTGCCGGATCTCCTTCATGACCGCCTTGAGCCGCTCTTCGAACTGGCCGCGGTACTTGGTGCCGGCCACCAGGGCGCCCAGGTCGAGCTGCAGCAGGCGCTTCTGGGCCAGTACGTCCGGGACCTCATGCGTCACGATGCGCTGGGCCAGGCCTTCCACGATGGCGGTCTTGCCCACGCCAGGCTCGCCGATCAGCACGGGATTGTTCTTGGTCCGCCGCGCGAGGATCTGGATGACCCGCTCGATCTCCATCTCGCGCCCGATGACGGGGTCGAGCTTGTTCTCCCGGGCGAGCTGCGTCAGGTCGCGCGCGAACTCGTCCAGGACGGGAGTCTGCGAGCGCTTCTTCGGCCGCGGGTAGTACTGATCCCCCAGCAGCGCCAGCGTCTCCTGCCTGACCTCGTCGAGACGGGCGCCCAGGGACTCGAGGATCTTCGCGGCGATGGACTGGCCCTCCTTCATCAGGCCCAGGAGGAGGTGCTCGGTGCCGATGTAGTTGTGGCCGAGCTGGCGAGCTTCCTCGATGCTGAGCTCGAGGACGCGCTTGGCCTGCGGGGTGAACGGGACCTCGCCGAAGGTCAGGGTCTTGGGGAAGCCGGCCAGCGCGCGCTCGACCTCGGCCTTGACGGTTTCGAGCCTGAGCCCGAGGCGCTGGAGGACGGCGGTCGCGATCCCCTCCCCGTCGCGGATCAGCCCGAGCAGGATGTGCTCGGTCCCGACGAAGTCGTGGCGGAAACGGCCCGCCTCTTCCCTGGCCAGAATGATGACCCGCCGCGCCCGCTCGGTGAATCGCTCGAACACTTTCGGACCTCGCTCCCTCACCCGGAGGACCCGGTAACCCGCCGGGGATTCAGGTGGCCTGCGTGGAGTCTAACCCTGCGAACAGTATAACCTTGCTGGGTCCCGCCTCCTAGGGTTTTGTTGGCTGGGGATCCTGCTGATCGCCCTAAGCTGCCGAATAGGCAGCGATGCCCTCTTTCCCCCTAGGGCTTGGGGGTCAGGGCCATGGGACAGCCCGGCCGTCGATCAGCCGGTAGCCCCGGTCGGCCTTCCGCGCCAGGTCATGGTTGTGGGTGGCAATCACGAAGGACAATCCCCGCGCGGCTTGCAGCTGCAGGAACAGATCCCAGATGACCTCGCTCGTCTTGGGATCCAGATTCCCCGTGGGCTCGTCGGCGAGAATCAGGCGCGGGTTGCCCACCAGCGCGCGCGCGATGGCCACGCGCTGCTGCTCGCCGCCCGACAGCTCGCCGGGCCGGTGCTTCAGGCGGTCGGCCAGACCGACCTCCTGGAGCGCGGCCGCGGCCTTCTCGCGCGCCTCGACCATGCCCTGGCGCTGAAGCAGCGCCGGCAGCATGGCGTTCTCGAGCGCGGTCATCTCGCCCAGCAGATTGTAGAACTGGAAGACGAAGCCCACCTCACTGCGCCGCAGGCGCGCGAGCCCCGCTTCCGACCGCGCGAAGACGTCCTCGCCCGCGAAGAACACTCGCCCGGCGGTCGGCCGATCGAGTGTGCCGAGCAGGTGCAGGAGCGTGGACTTGCCCACGCCCGAGGCGCCGATCACGGCCACGCTCTCGCCGAGGTTGACCGTGAGGTTCACCCCGCGCAGCACGCGGAGGACTTCGGGCCCCATCCGGTACTCGCGCTCGAGATCCTCAGCGACCAGCAGCGGCTCACTCATAGCGGAGCACGTCCACCGGATCGAGGCGTGCGGCCCGTCGCGCGGGCGAGAGCGTCGCGAGAAAGGAGATCACCAGGGTCGCGCCCACTACCATGGCGAAGTCGACGCCCGTCAGCTTCATCGGCAAGTAGCTGATCTGGTACACGTCGCCGGCCAGTCGAATGATGTGATAGGTGTTCTGCACCCAGATGAGCAGCAGCCCGAAGACGCTGCCCGCGACGGTGCCCACGACACCGATCAGCATGCCCGCCACGAGGAAGACGGCGCCGATGCTCCCCGCGCTCGCCCCCATCGCCTTGAGGATGCCGATCTCCTTGCGCTTCTCGGCTACCAGGAGGACGAGGTGACCGATGATCGCGAAGGCGGCCACCAGCACGATGATCGTGACGATGACGAACAGCGCCAGCTTCTCGAGCTGGAGGGCCGCGAACAGGTTCCGGTTCATGTCCATCCAGTCGCGCAGCCAGTAGAGGCCGCCGAGCGCCTCGAGGATCCTGGGGGCGATGGATTTGGCCTCGAACGGGTCGTCGAGCTTGACCTCGATGCCGGTGACGCGGTCCCCCAGCCCCGCGAACTCCTGGGCGGCCCGCAGCGTCGTGTAGGCGAGCGAGGCGTCGTACTCGTACATGCCTACCTCGACGAGACCCGCCACCTCGAAGCGCCGCATCTTGGGGACGAGGCCGACGGCCGTCATGGCGCCCTTGGGCGAGATCACCGTCACGAAGTCGCCGGGGACGACGCCCAGGGTACGCGCCAGCTCCCGCCCGAGCAGGATGGCGGGCTCTCCGCTGGGCCGCAGCAGCGGCGCGACGCTGCCGAGCTTCATGGCGGAGGCGAGGGCCCCGCGGACCGTGGGCGACGCCAGGTCGACTCCGCGGAGCAGTCCGCCCGTGGCGCGCCCGCCCCGCGCCGTGAACAGCGCCTGCTCCAGGACGAACGGGGTCGCGGACTTGACGCCCTTGACGGGCGCCACGCGAGCCGCGAGAGCCCCCGCATCGGCCACCCCCTGGCCGGCCGCCTCCATGATCAGGATGTGGGGGTTGGCGGCGATGATCTTCTCGCGGATTCCCTCCTGGAAGCCGGTCATCACGGCCAGCACCACGATGAGGGCGCTCACGCCCAGGAAGACGCCCCCGATACCGATCCAGACGAACAGCGAGAGGTTGGCGCGATGCCCCCGGGCGCGCAGATACCGCAGCCCGAGGAACAGCTCAAAGGGGAGGCCGCGGCCGGCCATCAGACCTGGGGCTCCTCGCCGCCCTCGATGCGCTCTTCGCCACGCTCGGGGCGGAGGTGCGGGAACAGGATCACGTCCCGAATGGACGGGGAGTCGGTGAAGAGCATGACCAGCCGGTCGATCCCGATTCCTTCGCCCGCCGCGGGCGGCATCCCGTACTCCAGCGCGCGCACGAAGTCCTCGTCCATCAAGTGCGCCTCCTCATCGCCGCGCTCCCGCTCGCGGGCCTGCTCCTCGAAGCGGTGGCGCTGGTCGATGGGGTCATTGAGCTCGGAGTAGGCGTTGGCCAGCTCGCGTCGGCAGATGAACAGTTCGAACCGGTCCACCAGCCGTGGATTGTCGCGCTTGCGCTTCGAGAGCGGCGACAGCTCGATGGGGAAGTCGACGATGAAAGTTGGTGGGACCAGGGTGGGCTCGACCAGCGTATCGAAGATCTCCTTCCAGAGGGCGACGAGGCCGGCCTCGCCCGCCAGCGTCGCCTGGGTTTTCTTGTCGGTGGCGAAGCCGCCTCGCGTGCGCGCCGCGGCGGCCAGCGTGGCGGCGTCGGTCTCGGGGGTCACGGGGACTTCCATGGCATCCGAGAGCGCCTGGAAGAACGGCAGCCGCCGCCACGGGGGTGTGAGCTGCACCGTCTCGCCTTGGTAGGTCAGCACGCTCCCGCCCAGCAGGGTGTGCGCTAGATGGAGGAACATCTCCTCCGTCAGCTCCATGAGATCGTTGTAGTCGGCATAGGCCTGATAGAACTCCAGCATCGTGAATTCGGGATTGTGCTGGGTCGAGATCCCCTCGTTGCGGAAGTTGCGGTTGATCTCGTACACGCGGTCCATCCCGCCGACCAGCAAGCGCTTGAGATACAGCTCTGGCGCGATGCGCAGGTAGAGCGGCATGTCCAGGGCCTTGTGGTAGGTCGTGAAGGGCTTGGCTGCGGCGCCGCCTGGGATCGGCTGCATCATGGGTGTCTCGACTTCGAGGAACCCGCGCACGTCCAGGAACGCGCGTAGCGCCGCGATGATCCGGCTCTTCATGATGAAGGTCTTTTGGACCTCGGGGTTGACGATCAGGTCCACGTATCGCCGGCGGTAGCGCGTCTCGATGTCTTTGAGCCCGTGCCACTTCTCGGGCAGTGGCCGCAGCGACTTGGCGAGGAATTCGAACTGCTTGACGGCCACGGTGAGCTCGCCGGTGCGTGTGCGGAAGAGATCGCCCGTCACGCCGACGAAGTCGCCCACGTCGAGGTCGACGAAGAGCGGGTAATGGTCTCCGAGCACGTCGGCGCGCGCGTAGAGCTGGATCTGGCCCGTCTGGTCGCGCAGCACGGCGAAGCAGGTCTTGCCGTGATGCCGCATCGCCATCACCCGTCCGGCGAGGGACATCGACCCCGCGCTCTTGAGCTCCTCCTCCGAGGCGCGCGCGAATCGGGACTGGAGCTGACCGGCCCAGTGACTGACCGGGAAGCGCCCCCCGAACGGATTCACCCCCCGCGCCCGCCAGGCCTCGAGCTTTTCGAGCCGGCGCCGGATGAGCTCGTTGAAATCCGGCGGCGGCGCCGCGGGCGGGCCGGGCGGCTGGGTCATCGGCCTAGGAGCCCAGCCTCTGGCCCTTGAGGAAGGCCTGGATGAACGGATCGAGCCCGCCATCCATGACGGTGTCCACGTTGCCCACCTCGAGACCCGTCCGGTGGTCCTTGATGATCTGGTAGGGGTGGAAAGTGTAGGTGCGGATCTGGCTGCCGAAGGCGATCTCCTTCTTCTCGCCGGTGAGATCGGCTAGCTCCTCCTTCTGCTTCTTCTCGTAGAGCTGGAAGAGCCGGGCCTTCAGGATCCGCATCGCGGTGTCGCGGTTGCGGAGTTGCGAGCGCTCGTTCTGGCAGGCGACCACGATCCCGGTCGGCAGATGGGTGATGCGCACGGCCGAGTCTGCCGTGTTGACTCCCTGCCCACCCGGACCCGATGAGCGATACACGTCCACGCGGATATCCTCGTCCTTGACGACCACCTCCACGTCCTCGACCTCGGGGATCACGGCGACCGACGCGAACGACGTGTGGCGCCGCTTGGAGGCGTCGAACGGCGAGATGCGGATGAGCCGATGCACGCCGATCTCGCTCTTGAGATACCCGTACGCGTACTCCCCGGTAATTTCGATGGTCGCCGACTTGATCCCCGCCTCGTCGCCCACCTGCAGGTCGACGACTTCCGCGTTGAACCCGGCGCGCTCCGCCCACCGCAGATACATCCGCACGAGCACCTGAGCCCAGTCCTGTGACTCGGTGCCGCCGGCGCCCGGGTGAATGGACATGATCGCGTTCTTCCGGTCCTGGGGGCCCGAGAGCACGACCTTGAGCTCGAAGGCCTCGAGACCGCGGCCCAGCGCACCGAGTCGCTCGTCGATCTCCGGGACGACGCTCTCGTCCCCGGCCTCGCTGGCCATCTCCCACAGCAGTCGCGCTTCTTCCGCCTGGGTGGCCAGGTCCGTGACGGTGGCGACCGTCCGCGCGAGCTCGGCCCGTTCCTGGACGACAGACTGCGCCTTCCGGCTGTCGTCCCAAAAATTCGCCGAAGACATCTCGGCGTCGATCTCGCTCAGGCGGGCTTCTTTCCGGGGGAGGTCAAAGATGGCTCCGGAGGTCGTCGAGCCGCTTCTCCAGCTCCTGGATGTTGCGCTTCAGATCGCTCAGCATGTGGCTCAAGTCCTCCGAGAACGTGACAGGCCCAGCCCCAGGGCCGACAGGCCGAGACAGAGATACGCCAGCCAGTCGCCCCAGCGCGTGTAGAGCGTGGCGCGGGACCGCAGCTCGACCGGCATCCGGAGCACCCCACGCTCGAAGAGTGGGAGCGAACCGGCCAGCCGGCCAGTCGGCGTCACGAACGCCGAGATGCCCGTGTTCGCCGCCCGCGCGATCCCCACACGATGCTCCACCGCCCGGAGCGGCAGCATCGCCAGATGTTGCCAGGGGCCGCTCGTCTCGCCGAACCACGCGTCGTTCGTGATGTTGCTCATAAAGCTGGCGCCGGCCACGACGAACTCGCGGAACAGCTCCGGGAAGATGACCTCGTAGCAGATCACGGTCCCGAAGGGTGCTCCGGGCAAGGGGAAGACGGTGTGCGTCTCGCCCGCGCCGAAGTCGGAGATGAACTCCGCCCAGCTGCGGACGAAACCGATCAGTCCGGACAGCGGGACGTACTCCCCGAACGGCACCAAGTGAATCTTATCATACTTGGCCCTAATCCCTTGTCCGGTCAGGAAAAATGCGCTGTTCAGGTACTTCCCCCGGGGCCCCGGCTGGCGGTCGAGGGAGCCGATCAGCAGGGGGGTGTCGAGCTCGGCCGACAGCTGGGTGAGTCGAGCCAGGAGCTCCCCGTCGCCGCGCAGGAAAATGGTCGCCGCCGTCTCGGGCCACAGGACGGCGGCCGGGACGGCATCGCCCTTGGGCTGCGCGGCCTCGCGGGTGAGTCGCTCGTAGATCGCCATGGTCTCGGCATGCCGGGTCGGATCCCATTTCAGCGTCTGCTCGATGGAGGGCTGGATCACCGCCACGTCGACCGATCGAATGGTCCGGCCGCCGGCCGGCGCGGACTCGCGGCTCAGGATCCACCAGCCGAAGCCGAGCGAGAGCAGCAACAGCAGAGCCGTGGCCGTCATGCCGGGAGCGGCGCGGCGCAGGCCGAGCCCGAGCACGGCTGCGAGGGCGCAGTTGACCGCCACGACCAGGAGCGAGATCGCGTAGACGCCGCCGAGCTCGGCGACCTGGATCACCGCCAGCGTCGCGTGCTGGGAATAGCCGAGCAGTCCCCACGGGAAGCCGCCCATGAGCCGGCCGCGGATCCACTCTCCCCCGACCCACAGGGCGGGCCCCAGGGTCAGCGCCCAGCCCGGTCCCACGACGGCGGTCAAGCGCGCTACGCTCCAGGCCACAAGCCCGACATAGAGCCCGCAGTAGGCGGACAGGGCGAGGATGGGCAGCCAGGTCACCGGCCACGGGATCGCGCTGTAGTTGCGGAAGGTGAAATCGAGCCAGCGCAGCAGCACGAGGAAGAAAGTCGTCCCGGCGAGCCAGCCGTCGGCCAGGGCTTCGCGCGGCTGCCGCTCGAGGGCGGCCAGTAGGGTCGGGATCAGCCAGACCCAGGCGAAGAGCGACCAGTCCGTCGTCGGAAAGGCCAGCGCGCCCATGACCCCGGAGGCCACGAGCAGGGTCTGGCGGACGCGCTCCTGGGCGAGAAGACCCGGGCGCTCAGACTCCATCAGCCAGGCGGTCGGCCAGCAGCCTCGGCAGCCCGGCCGCGAGAATTTTCTCTGCCGCGGTCCGGTGATCGTACGCGACGCGCCGGATCGTCACGGTCCGCGCCTCTCGGTCCCAGAGCGTGTAGGCCGCGCGTGGGTCCCGATCACGCGGCTGGCCCACGCTGCCCACATTGACGATGTAGCGTCGGCCGTCCTCGAGGCGGATGCTGGCCTCCCCGCCCGGTAGACGGCCCACGTACTCCGGCCCGCTGCTGCCGAGCGACCAGAGGCCCGGTCGGTGGGAGTGCCCGACGAAGCAGAGGCGCGTGTCGAAATCGCCGAACACCGCGAAGCCGTCATCGGGCGACATGAGGTAATCCCACTCGTCCGGATTGCGCGGGCTGGCGTGCACCAGCGTCGAGTCATCGACGACGGTCGTGAGCGGCAGTCGCTCGAGGTACCGCCGGTGATCCTCGCTCAGCCGGGCGCCGGTCCAGACGGCCGCGGCGCGCGCGTACGGGTTGAACCATCGCAGGTCGAGGCGGCCGATTGCGCCATGCTCGTGGTTGCCGGCCACGATTGCCGCGGCCCGCTCGCCGAGGGCTTCGACGCACGGGACCGGATCGGCTCCGTAGCCGACGACGTCGCCGAGGCAGAGCACCGTCTGAGCGCCCTCGCGCGACGCGTCCGACAGCACCGCGGTCAGGGCTTCCAGATTGGCGTGGATGTCCGAGAGGATCGCGTACCGGATGGTCGCCGCCCGTCGAGATCGGTCGTCAGGAAGGAGGGCCCAGCTCTTTGTGGATCCGGTCCAGAATGCCGTTGATGAACCGGCTAGACTCCTGCGTGCTGAACTTCTTGGCGACCTCGAGCGCCTCGTTGATCGCGACCTTGGGAGGCGCGTCGCCCATCCAGAGCAGCTCGAAGATCCCCTGCCGGAGGATGTTGCGGTCCACCACGGCCATGCGGTCCAGTTCCCAGTTCTGGGCGGACTGGGAGATCATCTCGTCGATCTTTGCCTCGTGCTGCTTGGTGCCTCGGACCAGCGCTTCGGCGAATTCCCGCACCTCGCGGTCGACGGGGTGCCGCGCCCAGAACTCCTCGAGGTGCGGCTCGGCACTGCACTCGCCCTGCACGTCTAGCTGGTAGAGCAGCTGCAGCGCGAGCTCACGGGCCTTGCGGCGGCGGCCCACTTATCTTCTCCGTGGGGACCGGGCGCCCCGCCGACGTCGACCGACCCCGCCGCGCCCCGCGCGGCCGGTGGTCAGCCCCCGCGTCCACCGTGCCATCTCCAGCGCGGCGGCGGCGGCTTCCTCACCGCGGTTGCCAACCGCCCCCCCGGCCCGCTCCCAGGCCTGTTCTTCCGTCAGGGCCGTCACCACTCCGAAGCTCACGGGCACGCCACTGGCGAGCGCCGCTCGTGTGATGCCCTGCGCCGCGGCGCCGGCCACGAGCTCGAAATGGGGGGTTTGGCCCTTCACGACGACGCCGAGGCAGATGATCGCGCTGTATCGCCCCGTCTTCGCCAGCGCGGCGGCGGCCTGGGGCAGCTCGAAGGACCCCGGGACCCAGTGCACCTCGGCGGCCTCACTTCCGACGCCGTGAGCCGCGAGGGCCTCGAGCGCGCCGTCGAGCAGCTTCTTGGAGATCGCCTCGTTGAACCGCGCGACGATGACCGCGAAGCGCTCGCCGGCGGTCTTGGAGCGCACAGCCGCCTTGGGGGCCCGTCCGGCCATGGAAGCTAGTCCGGGAAGGAGCTGAACAGGTGACCAAGCTTGTCGCGCTTGGTCAGCAGGTACCGGCGGTTGGCGTCGGTGGCCGGGATCTCGATCGGCACGCGCTCGACCACGTGCAGCCCGTAGCCTTCGATGCCCACGATCTTCTTGGGATTGTTCGTGAGAATCCTCAGGTTCTTGACTCCGAGGTCCACCAGGATCTGGGCCCCGATGCCATAGTGCCGGAGGTCGGCGCGGAAGCCGAGCGCGTGGTTCGCCTCCACGGTGTCCTTCCCCTGGTCCTGGAGCTCGTAGGCGCGCAGCTTGTTGAGCAGCCCGATGCCCCGCCCTTCCTGCCGCATGTAGACCAGGATCCCCCGCCCTTCGCGCTCGATGATGGCCAATGCCTTGTAGAGCTGCGAGCCGCAGTCACAGCGGCGCGAGCCGAACACGTCGCCGGTCAGGCACTCCGAGTGGACGCGCACGAGCGTCGGCTCATCGCCCGCGACGTCGCCCATGACGAGCGCCAGCGGAAGGCGATCGTCCACCGTCGTCTCGTAGGCGATCACGGTGAACTCCCCGTAATCCGTGGGCAGCCGCGTTGTGGCGGCGCGCCGCACCAGCTTCTCCTTCTGGATGCGGTACTCGATCAGGTCCTTGATCGTGATCACCCGGAGACCGTGGGCCCGGGCGAGCTCCATCAGCTCCGGGACTCGGGCCATCCCGCCCTCGTGATCGAGGACCTCGCAGATGACGCCGGCGGGCGAGCACCCCGCGAGGCGAGCCAGGTCCACGGCGGCCTCGGTGTGGCCGGCACGACGCAGAACGCCGCCCGGCATGGCTCGGAGCGGAAAGATATGGCCGGGCCGGGTCAGGTCGTCGGAGCGCGTCCGGGGATCGACCAGAGTCCGGATCGTCACCGCGCGGTCGTAGGCCGACGTGCCCGTCGTCACCCCGCGACGGGCGTCCACGCTGACTGTGAACGCCGTCCCGAGGGGCGCCGTGTTGTCGGATACCATCATGGAGATCTGCAGCTCGTCGAGCCGCTCGCCCAGCATCGGCATGCAAATGATGCCCCGCCCGTGCTTGGCCATGAAGTTCACGGCCTCGGGTGTCACCTTGTCGGCTGCCATGAGCAGATCGCCTTCGTTCTCGCGGTCCTCATCGTCCACGACGACGAGCATCCGGCCCGCGCGAATCTCCTCGACAGCCGCTTCGATGGTGGCGAATTCCCGGACCCGATCCGTCGTCACGATCGGTCACCTCGCAGGGACAGGATGCGCTGCACGTACTTGCCGATCATGTCCATCTCCAGGTTAACCCGCCGCCCGGCTTTGAACACGCCCAGCGTGGTCGCCGCCATGGTGTGCGGGATCAACATGATCTCGAAGACGTGATCGCCCAGAGCCGCCACGGTCAGGCTGACCCCGTCCACGGCGACGGAGCCCTGGGGAATCAACAGAGCCCCGAGCGCCGGCTCCTGCCATTCTATCCTGAGTCGCCCGGCGTCGCCCTCCCGCATGAGATCGGCCACGACCCCCACTCCGTCCACGTGCCCCTGGACCAGATGGCCTCCGACCGAGCCACCCAGGCGAAGCGGCCGTTCGAGGTTGACGCCCTCTCCGGGGGCGAGATCGCCCAGAGTCGTGCGGGCCAGGGTCTCCGGTCCCAGATCGAATCCCAGTCGCCCGACAGCGCGATCCACGACAGTGAGGCAGACGCCGTTGACGGCGATGCTGGCGCCGACCGGGGCGTCGTCGAGCACGGCGCGGGCGCTCACGACGAGCCGCGAGCCCCGGCGGTCCACGACCTGACCCACTTCCTCGATCAGCCCCGTGAACATCTCACGGGTTCCCGCCCGAGCGCATCACGTCCGCTTCGATCAGCCAATCTTCCCCGATGCGCCGGACTTCGACCGACCGGAGCCGCCGCGCGGCGTCCAGGGGCCACCCGCGCCCGCCCACCGGGGTGGGCGCCCCAGTCCCCCCGAGGAGGATGGGTGCGATGAACACCGCGACGCGGTCGACCAGGCCCGCCTCGAGAAAGGCCCAGCTGAGCTCGCTTCCCCCTTCGAGCAGCGCCCCGTGGACGTCCAGGGTGAAGAGACGGGCGCTGAGATCGGCCACGTCCACCCGTCCCTCACGCGACTTGCACTGCAGCACCGTCACGCCGCGTGACGCCAGCGCCTCCACCCTCGCCGCCGGCGCCTCGTCGCCGACGGCAACGACAGCCCGCGCGGGAGTGCCCGAAGCGATCAGTCGCGCCGTGAGTGGCAGCCGGCAGCGGCTGTCTACCACGACCCGGAGCGGCTCTCTCGGCCACGGAGGCTGGGTCCGCACCGTGAGCGCCGGATCGTCGGCCAGGGCCGTGCCGATCCCGACGATGATGGCGTCGCTTTCACTGCGAAATCGGTGGGCCTCGCGCCGGGCAGGCTCGCCGCTGATCCAGCGGGACGAGCGATCGAAGGCCGCGATCTTTCCGTCCAGCGTCATGGCGCACTTGAGTGTCACGTGCGGCCGCAGCCGCTCCATGGCCGTGAAGAACACGCGGTTGAGCGCCCGCGCGTCGGCTTCAAGGCATCCCAGCCTCACGTCGACGCCAGCGCGCCGCAGCGCCTCGGCCCCGCCCCCGCTCACCCGTGGGTTCGGGTCGGTGCTGGCCGCGACCACGCGGCCGATCCCGGCGGCCACGATCGCCTCCGCGCACGGCGGGGTGCGGCCGGTATGATTGCATGGCTCGAGGGTCACGTAGAGCGTGGCCCCGCGCGCGCGGTCCCCCGCCTGCCGGATCGCCTCGATCTCGGCGTGCGGCCCGCCGGCGCGCGCGTGGAATCCGCGACCCGCGGCCTCGCCGTGCTGGACCACGATCGCGCCCACCATGGGATTCGGCGACGTGAGGCCTCGGGCGCGGGCCCCCAGCGTCAGCGCCTCGGCCATCCACCGCTCGTCCTCGGCGTGGGCCCCGGCCGACATCACTCGCTCACGATGGCGTCCACGAAGGTCTTGGGATCGAACGGCTGCAGATCCTCGATTCGCTCTCCGACGCCGATCAGCTTGATCGGCACGTGGAGCGCCTCCCAGATCGGCACGACGATGCCGCCCTTGGCCGTGCCGTCCAGCTTGGTCAGCACCAGCCCCGTCAGGCCGATGGCGTCGTGGAACATGCGCGCCTGCTGCAGCCCATTCTGGCCCGTCGGCGCCTCGAGGACCATGAGGCACTCGTGAGGCGCGCCGGGAAGCTGGCGGGATACCACCTTCTTGAGCTTCGCCAACTCGTCCATGAGGTTGGACTTCGTGTGCAGCCGACCCGCCGTGTCCACGAGCAGCACGTCGATTCCGCGGGAGGTCGCCGCCTTGACGGCGTCGAAGACGACGGCGGAAGGATCGGCCCCAGTCCCCTGCCGAACGACCTCGACCTGGGCCCGGCGGCCCCATTCTTCGAGCTGCTCGATGGCCGCGGCGCGAAAGGTGTCGGCCGCGGCGATGAGGACGCTGCGGCCCGAGCTCCGGAGCGCCGCCGCGAGCTTTCCGATGCTGGTGGTCTTGCCGGCGCCGTTGACACCGAGCATGAGAATGACTGTGGGTTTGGCCTCGAGATTCAGGGGTGCCGCCGCGCCGGCCAGCGTGTCCTCGAGAAAGCGCCGGAGCAGCGCCTTGACGTCCTGGGCCGAGCCGGATCGGCCGCGGTGCGCTTGCTCTCGCACCCGCTCGACGAACGCCGCGGCCGCCGCGGCTCCCAGATCCGCGGCGATCAGCGCCTCTTCCAGCTCGTCGAGCAGGGCCGCGTCCACCGGCCGCCCGACGGCCAGGACGCGGTCGAGGCCGTCTTCGACGGCCGCTCGGGTCCGGCGCAGCCCATCTCGGACCCGGTCGGCGAAAGCCCCGAAGAGGCTCACGAGCCGCCCTGGGGCAGCTCGAGCCGCTGAATCACCGCACCCCTGGCGCCCAGCGGCGCCAGCACCCGACCGTTCAACTCGATCTCGATTCCGCCGGCGTTGCCGATGGTGAGAACGAAGCGCTTGGTCGAGGTCCACTCCCGCGTGGCGCCCGGGGGTAGCAGCTCCTCGGCCACGCGGCCGTCGTCGGTCTGCACGCGAATCCAGGTGGCTTCGACCGCCTTCACGACCAGCCGGTGCTGAGCGCCCGCAGGTACTCCCGCGCTCTCGGGTGGCGTCGCCGCGGCGGTCGAGGCGGGTGGAGCGCCAGCGACCAGGCCCGGCCGACCTTCCGCCGGCGTCCCGGCGGCAGCGATCGGGCTCGGCGCTTCGGCGGGGGCGGGCGCGGTGACGACCGGCACGGGGGCCTTGGGCGGCCGCCGGAGGATCCCGTTGAGCGCGAGCAGCCCGATCCCGAAGGCCGCGAGCAGCGCGAGGCTGATCAGCACCGGACTGCTGCGCCACGATTCCGCTTGGCGGCTCGGCGGTGCGCCTCCGATTTCGGCGGACTCACGCTCTCCCAGGAGCTCGCGATAGCGCGCCAGGGCAGTGTCGGCCGGCTCGTTCAGGAAGCTGCAGTAGGCACGGATGAAGCCTCGAACGAAGACCGGGGCTGGAAGCTCGGCGAGATTATTGTTTTCGAGGGCCTCGAGATGACGGACGCCGACGCGGGTGGAGCGGGCCATCTCCTCGAGAGAGCCGCCCTTGATCTCTCGAAGCGAGCGCAGATAAGTCCCCAAAGAGCGCGCGGCTTCCGCCTGCTCCATGGGTCGGAGTGTAAGGGCGGGTCAGCGGAAAAGTCAAGCAGCGAGCGGGGTTACGCCTCAGTCAGCCGCACGGAGACCAGCCGGCTCAGTCCCGGCTCCTCCATGGTGACGCCGTAGAGGACGTCGGCGGCTTCCATCGTCTTGCGGTTGTGGGTGATGACGATGAATTGGGTCTGCGAGCAGAGCTCCCGCAGGACCCGCAGGAAGCGGTGGATGTTGGCGTCGTCGAGCGGAGCGTCCACCTCGTCGAGCACGCAGAAGGGGCTCGGGCGGTGATAGAAGATCGCGAACAGCAGCGCCAAGCCGGTCAGCGCCTTCTCGCCTCCCGACATCAGCGTCACCGCCTGGAGCCGCTTGCCCCGCGGCTGGGCCATGAGCTCGATGCCCAGCTCGAGCGGGTCGTCGTCGCCCTCCTCCGGCGGTACCATCCGCAGCTCGGCGCGGCCACCCTCGAAGAGACGGGAAAAAATATCGCCGAAGTGCCGGTTGATGTCGTTGAAGGCCTCTTGGAATCGCTCTTGGGCCGTGTGGGTCATGCCCCGGAGCGCCTTCTCGAGGTCCTTGATGGAGGCCACCACGTCGTCGTGCTGGGCTTTTAGGAAGGCGAGCCGCTCCTCCAACTCCCGGTACTCCTCATCGGCCACGAGGTTGACCGGCCCCATGGCCTCCAGCTTCGCCGCCAGCTCATCGTGGCGGGCCCGGACCTGCTCCGGATCCCGTGACGCATCGTGGGCGGCGAGCAGCGCCTCCGCGCTCTCGAGCGCGTGCCGGCGGCGCGCTTCCTGGAGCAGCTCCTCGCGGCGCACGCGGCTCTCCGTGGCCTGCAGGTCCAGCTCGTGGAGGCGGCTCACCAGCCCGTTGACCTCCCCCTGGACCTCGCGCAGCTCCCCCTCGATCCGCTCGCGCTCTTCGACTTGCCGCTGGTGCTCGTCCGCGATCACCCGGACCTCGGCCTCGAGACGGTCGCGCTCTCCGGCCGCTTCACGGGCCTGCGCGTCGGTGCGCTCGCGCTCCTGAGCGAGGTCCGCGCGGCGGTCGGCGGTCTGCGCCCGACGCTGTGTCGCCTGCTCCAGCTGCAGCGCGAAGTCGTGCTCGAACTCGCTCAGCCGCTCGATGTCACGACCGAGCGCCTCGACGCGCTCGGCAACGGCTGCCAACTCGGCCTCGCAGGCGGTCGCATCGCGCCCGAGCGCTGCCTCTGCCGCCTGGGCGGTGTCCAAGGTCTCACGCAGCTCGGCCATGGCGTGATCGAGCGCCGTCTCCCGCTCGGCGGCCGCGGCGAGTGAGCCCTCGAGGTCCTGGAGTCGCCGCACCGTGTCGGCGCGCTCTTCATCCGTCTGGCGTCCCTCCGCAGCGAGGGTTTCCAGATGGCGCGCCACGCGCTCCTCTTCCCGCTGCAGCGACTCCAAGTCCTTGTCGCCGGTCAGGCGGGCCGTCTCCTGGGCCTGGTAGTTCGAGTGCAGGCTCTCCTGGCGCGCCCGCAGCCCCGCGACTTCGCCGTCGAGCCCTTCCAGCGCCGTCGTCGCCGCGTCCACCTGGCGCCTGAGCGCCGTGATCTCCTCACCCAGCTGCCGGATCGCGCGCTTGCGCCCGAGGATGGAGTGGTCGTTGCTCTGCCGCTCGCTGTCACGCCTGCCCCCCGTCAAGCGACCGGTGGGCGACAGCACCTCGCCCGACGGCGTGACATAGGTGGCCACCACCCCGTTGCGCCGCCACAGCGACTCGGCCTGATCGAGATGGGCCACAACCCCCACTCGTCCGAGCAGGTAGTGCAGCAGCTCGCGCCTCGCCCCACCCACGAGCCGCGCGGCCCAGCGGACCTCGGCCGAATCCTCCGGCACCGCCTCGGCGCTCGGGAGGGTCTCCAGAGGCAGGAGCGTGGCGGCACCGGCTCCCTCGCGACCGAGATAACTCAACGCGGCCCGGGCCTGGTCGAAGCGCTCGACCACCACCCACTGGAGCCGGTCACCCAGCACCGCCTCCACCGCGGCCTCCAGCCCCGTCGGCACCTCGAGGAGGTCCGCCACCGTTCCCACCACGCCGCGAAGCTCCGCGGCGGCGGCCTTCGAGAAGATGGCCCGCACCCCCGCGCCGTAGCCTTCCCGCTCGCCCTCCAGCCGTTCCAGCGCTTCGAGCGCTGATTGACGTGCCGCCAGCGTGAGGCGAAGCTCGGCCAGCGCCTGCTGCGCCTCGGCCCGGCGGGCCTCGCATGCGGTTCGCGTGGCTTCCAGCTGCTGGAGCTCGACGCTGAGGAGCGAGAGCTGCGCCCCGGTGTGCCGCCGGGCCGCCTCGAGGCGGGCCCGGGCGCCGGCAAGACGCTCCGCCTCACTGCGCGCGGCGGCCGTCTCGGCTTCGAGCCGCTCGCTGCGCCGGTCCAGATGCACGCCGCGCTCCCTCAGCTCCCCACTGGAGCGGGTCAGGTCGGCCCTCGACCCCGCCACGCCGATCCGCTCTTCCCGGAGTTGCTCGAATCGCTGCCGCTGGGCGGTGAGGGCCGCTCGGCAGCTCTCGAGCCCGCTCAGGAGTTCGCGCAACCGCGCGGCCTGGTCGGCATGGCGCTGGCGACCCTCGGCCAGCGTGGCCAGCTTGCCCTGGCGCTCGGCGCCGAGCGCCGCGCGGCGCTCGCCGAGGCTCTGGATCTCCTCGCCCAGCCGCGCCTCTTCGTCGGCCAGGTCGCGGATCTGCAGCCCCATCTGCTCCCGGCGCTCCAGGAGTCGCTCGGCTTCTCCCTGGATCTTCTGGACGGACTGGCGCAGATCACCGAGGCGGTACTCCGTGTCCTGGATCTCGGCAGCCTGCAGGGCGAGACGCCCAGTCAGACTCGCGATGCGGATGCGCTGCTGCGTCTCCGTATCCCGCAGCTCGCCCATCTGCCGGGTCAGCACCTCGGCGAGCGCGGACAGTGTCACGAAGTCCGCCGCCAGCATCGCCAAGTCCAGCGCCTGCCGCTCCGCGTTCAGGGCCTTGTACTGCTGGGCCTTGCGCGCCTGCCGTTCGATCGAGCCGAGCTGGCGGCGCACCTCCTCCATCACGTCGCGGACCCGTTGGAGGTTCTGGCGCGCGGCGTCCAGCTTTCCCTGGGTTTCGGCGCGCTGCTGCTTGTAGCGCGCGATGCCCGCGGCTTCCTCGATAAAGATCCGGCGCTCCCACGGCTTGGCCGTCAGCACGTGGTTGAGACGGTCCTGGTCCATGAGGGCATACGCCTTGGGGTTGACGCCGGTGCCGGCGAACAGATCCTGAATGTCGCGTAGCCGGCACACGCCGCCGTTGAGCAGGTATTCGCTCTCCCCGGTCCGGTACAGCCGGCGCGCCACCGCCACCTCGCTCCACGGGACGTTGAGCCCGCCGTCGTTGTTGAAGAGGAGGCTCACGTCGGCCATGCCCAGCGACTTGCGGGAGGCCGAGCCGTGGAAGATGACGTCTTCCATCCTCTGGCCACGGAGGATCTTGGGGCTCTGCTCGCCGAGCGCCCAGCGAACGGCATCGGCGACATTGGACTTGCCGCAGCCGTTGGGTCCGACGATGCAGGTGACCCCGGGGAAGACCTGCAGCTCCGTCTTCTCGGCGAAGGATTTGAAGCCGTGGATCAGGATGCTTTCAAGACGCATAGTCGCGCCGCGCCCGCACGGCGCTAGGTATTGATACCACAGGGCCTGCCGGGCCACCAAAGAAAAAACCCCACGCGTGGGGGGCGTGGAGGGGCCGCCGCACTAAATGTTGACCCTCAGGCGCCTTTCAGGAGGCAGCACTTCTTGTACTTCTTGCCGGAGCCGCAGGGACAGGGGTCGTTGCGTCCCACCTTCTGGCCGTCGGCCGTCCGAGGCTCGGCTCGCCCCGCGGGCCTGATGGTCCCGCGGCCGCCTTCGTGTCCCCGCCCCTCCTGGAGGTCGCCGGGGGCCAGGAAGGCCGTGCGCGTCGCAGGGGCGGGCTCTTCCTGGGTCATCCGGGCCTTGAAGAGCTGCTCGACGGCGGTTTCCTTGAGGGCGTCGATCGTCTCCTGGAACATCTCGAAGGCTTCCTTCTTGTACTCCGTCAGCGGATCCCGCTGCCCGTATCCCCGGAGGCCGATGCCCTCCTTGAGGTGGTCCATGTTCAGGAGGTGCTCGCGCCACAGCTGGTTGATGCCCCGGAATCCGCCGCCTTCCCACTCGAGCCCCAGGATGATCCAGCGCTCGAGCCGGTGGAACATCTCCGGGCCCATCGCGTGCTCGCGCTCCCGGTACACACGCACGGCCTCACCGGTGACCAGCTCGACCAGGGCCTCGTGGGACGGCAGGTCGTCGACCTTCGCCCCGGACGGCAGGCGGAAATCGAACTGGCGGTGGAGCCCTTCGTTCAACCCGACCAGATCCCAGTCTTCGGGGTGGGAGTCCGGGGGCGCGTAGCGTCCCACGAGGCCCGCGGCCAGCTCCTCGATCCACTCGAGGACCGTTTCCTCCTGGCTGCCCTCTTCGAGCATCTCGCGCCGGAGGCCGTAGACGATCTCGCGCTGCTTGTTCATCACGTCGTCGTACTCGAGCAGGTGCTTGCGAATCTCGAAGTTGCGGGTCTCCACGCGCTTCTGCGCCGTGCTGATGGCGCGGGTGACGAGCTTGTGCTCGATGGGCTCGCCTTCCTCCATGCCCAGGCGGTCCATGATGCGCTGGATGCGCTCGGAGCCGAAGATCCGCAGGAGGTCGTCCTCGAGCGACAGGTAGAAGCGGGACGACCCGGGATCACCCTGACGGCCCGAGCGGCCGCGGAGCTGGTTGTCCACGCGCCGGGACTCGTGCCGCTCCGTGCCGATGATGTGCAGGCCTCCCAGCGCCACCACCCGCTCGTGCTCAGGGTCCGTGGCCGTCTTGGCTTCCTCCCAGGCCGACTGCCGCGCGTCCGACGGCGCGGTGGCCGGATCCAAACCGCGCTTGCTCAGGATGCCCTTGGCCAGGAAGTCGGGATTGCCGCCCAGCAGGATGTCGGTGCCCCGCCCTGCCATGTTGGTGGCGATGGTCACGGTGCCCTCCCGGCCGGCCTGGGCCACGATCTCGGCCTCGCGCTCGTGGTACTTGGCGTTGAGCACCTGGTGCGGGATGCCGCGCCGCTTGAGCAGCTTCGACAGTCGCTCGGACTTCTCGATGGACACCGTGCCGACCAGCACCGGCTGTCCCTTGCCGTGGCGCTCGGCGATCTCGCTGCTCACGGCCTCGAACTTCTCCCGCTCGGTCTTGTAGACCACGTCGGGGTTATTGATCCGGATGAGGGGCTGGTTGGTCGGGATGACCGTGACGTCCAGCTTGTAGATCTTGGCGAACTCCTCCGCCTCGGTGGCGGCGGTGCCGGTCATGCCAGCGAGCTTGTCGTACATCCTGAAGTAATTCTGGAGGGTGATCGTCGCAAGAGTTTGATTCTCCTTGGCGATCCTGATGCCCTCCCTGGCCTCAACGGCCTCGTGGAGCCCATCCGACCAACGCCGCCCCGGCATCATTCGCCCGGTGAACTCGTCGACGATCACCACTTGCGGCTGGACCGACGCGCGCCCGTCGTCGTCCACCGCTTCGATCTCCTTGACCACGTAGTCCACGTCCCGCTGGAACAGGTGATGCGCCTTGAGGGCCTGGTGAATGTGGTGGGCGAGCTCCATGTGGGCGGGATCGGACAGGTTCTCGACGCCGAGCAGCCGCTCGCAGTGGGCCACCCCCTGCTCCGTCAGGGAAACCGCCCGGGCCTTCTCGTCCACGATGAAGTCGCCCTCGGCCTGCTCCTCGATCTCCGACAGCTTGCCCTCCACGATGGTGGCCGCCCGCTTGAGCTTCTGGACGATGCGGTTGACCTTCTCGTACATGGGCGCCTTGCTCTCGGCGGCGGGGTCGCGACCGGAGATGATCAGCGGCGTCCGGGCCTCGTCGATGAGGATGGAGTCGACCTCGTCGACGATGGCGTAGTGATGCTCCCGCTGCACCACGTCGTCGAGGCTGAACTTCATGTTGTCGCGGAGGTAATCGAAGCCAAACTCGTTGTTCGTTCCGTACGTGACGTCGGCGTGGTACGCCTCCCGGCGGGTGCAGGGCCGAAGGCCCGCCAGGCGGATGTCGGGCGACGCGTAGGACGGGTCGTAGAGATACTGGACCTCGTGCTGGATCACGCCGACCGTGAGGCCGACCGCGTGGTAGATCGGTCCCATCCACTGCGCGTCGCGCCGGGCGAGATAGTCGTTCACGGTGACAATGTGGGTGCCGAGGCCCGGCAGCGCGTTCAGGTAGGCGGGCAGCGTGGCGACGAGCGTCTTTCCTTCGCCGGTGGCCATCTCGGCGATCTTGCCCTCGTGCAGCACGATGCCGCCCATGAGCTGCACGTCGAAGTGCCGCATCCGAACCGTGCGCCGGGCCGCCTCGCGCACGGTCGCGAAGGCCTCCGGCAGGATGGCGTCAAGCTCCTCACCGTCGGCCAGCCGCTTGCGGAACTCCTCGGTCTTCGCTCGGAGATCCGCGTCGGACAGCGCCTGCATGCCGGGCTCGAGGGCGCTGATCGCCTCGACGGTCGGGAGCATGCGCTTGACGTCACGCTCGTGCTTCGTGCCGAAGATCGATCGGAAGATGGCGGCAAGCATCTCAGCACTTCATCTTACACTAGTCCCCTGCGCGCGCCGTCCGGAGAAGCTCGCGCGCGTGACGGCGCGAGGTCTCGGTGACCTGCTCGCCGGCCAGCATGCGCGCCAGCTCCTCGATCCGCGCCTCGCCGCCGAGGGCGGTCACCGTCGTGCGCGTCGCGCCCCGGCTGATCCGCTTCTCGACCCGCAGGTGGTGCGAGGCGTAGGCGGCGATGGGGCCCAAGTGGGTGACGCAGAGGACCTGCCGCCCCGTCGCGGTGGCGCGGAGCTTCTGCCCGACCATGTCGGCGACGCGGCCCCCGATCCCCGCGTCCACCTCGTCGAAGACCAGCGTCGGAACCTCGTCGGCGGCGGCCAGGATGGTCTTCACGGCGAGCATGACGCGCGACAGCTCGCCACCCGAGATCACCTTGGCCAGCGCCCGCAGCTCTTCGCCCGGGTTGGCCGAGAGGAGGAACTCGGCCGTCTCCGTGCCCCGAAGACCGATTCGCCAGGAGCCGTCGCCGCTGGCGAGCTCGCCGGCTCCCGCGGGCTCACGCCGCAGCGCCACGTGGAATCGCCCGTGCTCCATGCCGAGGGCGCGGACCTCCCTCTGGATCAGGCGCTCGAGCCGCCCGGCCGCCTCCGTTCGCGCTCCCGAGAGCGCGACTGACTCGGTCGCGGCGGATCGTGCGGCCACGGTCACCTCGCGCTCGATCTCCTCCAGCACGGCGTCCTGCCGGTCGACCCGCTCGAGTGCCGCGGCGATCTCTTGCCGGCGGGCCAGGATCGCGGCGACCGTGTCGCCGTACTTCCGCTTGAGCTTGACGATCCCATCCAGGCGGCTGTCGATCTGCTCGAGGCGCTCGGGATCGAAGACCGCTCGGTCGCGCAGGGCGCGGACGCGGGCCACGCTGTCCTCCACATAGGCCTGAGCCCCCTCGAGCGCTTCCATGGGCGTCCCCGCGTCGGGATCAAAGCGGGTCAGATCGTGCAGCAGGGTGGTGGCCTTGGCGAGCCGCGTCGCGGCGGAGGCCTGGTCCTCGTACAGCTGGCTCAGGACCTCCTGCAGCGCCCCATAGATGCGCTCGGCATGCTGGAGCCGGGTGCGCTCGGCCCGGAGCTCCTCCTCCTCGCCCTCCTTGAGCCGGACGGCGTCGATCTCGGAAAGCTGGAAGCGATAGAGATCTTCCTGCTGGACCGTGGCTCGAAGCTCGTCCCGGACCCGGGTGAGGGCGGCGCGCGCCTCCTCCCAGCGCCGCACCAGGGCGCCGACCCGCTCGCGCTGCTCGGCGCAGCCGGCGAACCGGTCCAGGAGCTCGAGCTGGCGGGCCGGCTCCATGAGGCGCTGGTGTTCGTGCTGGCCGTGCACTTCGACCAGCAGATCGCCGAGCCGCTCCAGCAGCCCGACAGTGGCCGCCGAATCGTTGACCCAGACGCGATGCCGGCCGGCGCGCGACAGCTCGCGCTTGATCAGCACCTGGGGGTCGCGCAGGCCATGGCCCGCTTCGTCGAGGAGGGCGGCGACAGGTCCCGACGGGTCCACGTCGAAGATGGCCTCGACCACCGCCGTCTCCACGCCGGACCGGATCACGTCGGGATGGGCTCGTGCGCCGATGATCAGCAGGAGGGCGTCGATCAGGATGGATTTTCCGGCGCCGGTCTCGCCGGTCAAGACGTTGAAGCCGGGAGCGAACGGGACCACGGCCTCTTCGACCACGGCCAGGTTCCGGATGGAAAGCTCCCTCAGCATGGCGGTCGCCGCCATGCTAAGGCCAAGCCGGGCCCGGGCTCAACCTGTATCTGAGGATGAACGGTGCTCTACCGCTCGCCCCACTTCAACTTGGTCCGGAGCACCGAGAAGAAGTGCTTCTGCGGGAAGCGCAGGAGCCGGATACGGGAGGTGGCGCGGAAGACCAGCACCGTGTCGGACTGCTTGAGGGCGAAGCCCACCTGCCCGTCCAGCGTGAGCATCACGTCCTGGTCGGTCAGCAGGGTGACCTCGATCTGCTGGGTGGCGGGCAGGACGATGGGGCGATTGGTGAGGGTGTGCGAGCAGATCGGAGTGAGCACCACGGCGTCCATGGTGGGAAAGACGATCGGCCCGCCGGCAGACAGGCAGTACGCCGTCGAGCCCGTCGGTGTCGAGATGATCAGCCCGTCGGCCCGGTACCCGGTGGCGAAGTGGCCGTCCACCGCCACCTCGAGCCGGATGATCCGGCTCATCGCCGACTTGGTGATGACCACGTCGTTGAGGGCGACGTATTCCGAGAGCCGCTCCCCCTGCCTGAAGACGGCGGCCCCGAGCATCATCCGCTCCTCGATGACCAGCTCGCGGTTCAGGTAGGCTTCGAGGGCCGGGAACAGCTCCTCCACGGTGAGGGCCGTGAGAAAGCCGAGGCCGCCTAGATTCACGCCGAGGATGGGGATGCCCAGATCGCCGACCAGCCGCGCCACCGAGAGCAGGGTCCCGTCGCCGCCCAGGACCAGCAACAGGTCCACCTGACCGGGGAGATCGGGCTTGCGCGCCGTCGCCACGGCCGCGTCCGGGCAGAGCCCGGCCGTTTCCTTCTCGACGACGGGCTGGAAGCCGCGCGCCAGGCACCACTGCAGCAGCCGGGGCACCACCGTCCGCGCGTCTTCCCGGTCCGTCTTGGCGACGATGCCGATCCGCTTCATGCCGGGAGGTCTTCGGCCGTGACCGCCGCGATCTGCTGGTCCAGCTCGGGCACCGTGCGGCCGGTCTTGGTCAAGTGCAGGAAGAACTCCCGATTGCCCTTGGGCCCCTTGAGCGGCGAGGCCGTGACGCCGCGCACGTGCCAGCCGTGGAGCACGGCGAACCGGGCGATGCTGCTGATCGCCCCGCGGTGATGGGTCGCATCGCGGACGACGCCGCCCTTGCCCACCATGCCCTTGCCGACTTCGAACTGCGGCTTCACCAGCGCCACGGCCTCGCCGCCGGGCCCGAGAACGCCGAACACCGACGGGAGGACCTTCTCCAGCGAGATGAACGATACGTCGATGGTCGCGAGGTCGGGCGGCTCGGGGAAGGCCTCGGGCGGCAGTTGACGAGCATTGGTCTTCTCCATCACCACCACGCGTCCGTCGGCCCGCAGCTTTGCGTCGAGCTGCCCCTGGCCGACGTCGACGGCGTAGATACGGGCCGCGCCGCGCTCGAGCAGACAGTGAGTGAAGCCGCCGGTGGAGGCCCCCACGTCGAGGCACACGCGCGCGCTCGGGGAGAGCCCGAACGCGTCGAGGGCATGAGCGAGCTTGTCGCCGCCGCGGCTCACGAACCTGGGCCGCGCGGCGACCTCGACGGCCGCGCCGGGCGCCACGAGCGCCCCGGCCTTATCCGTGCGCTGGCCTTCCACCAGCACCGAACCCGCCATGATGAGCCGGGCGGCCTTCTCCCGCGAGTCAGCCAGTCCGCGGGCCACGAGCAGCACGTCGAGCCGCTCCTTCGTCTTGGCGCGGGGCTCACCGCCGGGCCGCTCGCCGCTTCTGCCTCCGCTCTGTCCGCCCCGCCGACTCGGCCCCACGGCCTGCGCCCGCTTCGTGGCTCTGCGCGCCATCGCGGTCTCGCTGACACCTCTCTTCTGGGGAGACCTCTTCACGCCGGCTCCTTTCTCCAGCCCGCGATCCGGTCCCGAAACTCCGCGACCAGGGCGCGGGCACGTTCACCGTCGGTGCCCTCTGCCACGATATGGAAGCACGCTCGATCCGCGTCCGGGATCGCCGCGACCCACTCCTCGCCCCGCCGGACCCGGACTCCCTCGACCAGGTCCACCACTTCGCCCTTCGTGCCCGCGATGAGCCGGCGCATGACCGTCCCCTTCCGCTCGTCCGGGCACGGCACCTCGCCCCGAGCCATATACGTCTCGGGGACCGCGCGGGTCAGCTGGTGCAGGCGCACGTCGAGCCGCGCCATCATCTCGAGGATGCGCACGATGGCGGCCATGGCATCGAAGGCGGGCTGGAACTTCGGAAAGATCAGCCCGCCCTGCTCCTCCCCCACGAGCGCCACGTCCGGGGCGAGGGCGGCCTCGGTCAGCGCTCGTGGCGTGCCGCGGGACCGCGTGACCTGGAAGCCATGCTCCTCGGCCAGCCGCTCGATGGCCCGCGGCGCCGTGACCGGCACGACGATTCGTCCCGCCGGTTGCGTGCGCATCACGAGCAGCGCCACCAACGAGAGGGCCAGCTCGCCCGGCAGGATCTCGCCCTTTTCGTCCACGAGGAACACCTTCTCGCCGCCAGTATCGAGCAGCACCCCGAGGTCGGCGCCGAGGGTTCGCACGATGTTTGACAGCTGATGGAGCGAGCGCTGGAACTCGTCGGCGGTCTTGGAGATGCGGCTCTCGTCGAGGTAGGCGTTCAGCGCGATGACGTCGACGCCGAGGACTCCAAGAACCGCCGGGAAGATCGAGGAGGCCGAGCCGAAGGCGTAGTCGAGCACCATCCGCATGCCGGCCTTGCGCACGACGTCGGCCTCCACGGTCTTGAGCAAGCCGTCGCGATACCGGTCGGTCCCGGCGTGCGGGAACGACAGGATCCCCGTCTCGTCCATGGAGGCGCGGTGGAAGTCCTCCATGAAGAAGAGGCGCTCGACGGCCTTCTCCCGGTCGGAGGCGCACTCGAGGCCCCGGTGATCGAAGAACTTGATGTCCAGCAGCTGCGGGTCGTAGGGCGACTTGCGCACGTGGGTACCCGCGGCCAGCCCGAGGGCCGGCACCTGGTAGCGCACCACCGGGATGGGCGCCAGCCCCAGGTCCTGGACATCCACGCCCACCGAGAGGAGTCCCGCCATCAGCGCCCGGTTGATCATCCGGGACGCCTTGTGGTGGTCGCGGCTGGTGACCACGACCCGCCGCTTGCCCAGGGTGGCGCCGAAGGCTGCCCCCAGCTTGGCCGCGAAGTCCGGGGAGATCTCGATGTTGGCGAGCCCCGAGACCCCGTACCGGCCGAAGATCGAGCGACTCCAGCGCTCGCCCCAGACCAGACTCATGGCCAGGGTGGCTCCGTCCTCGACCTCCTTGTAAGGCCAGACCTTGGCGTTGGCCTTGACCACGCTCGATTCGCCGATGCGGCAGAAGTCCCCGATGACGACGCCCTCCGAGAGGAAGGCGTTGGCGCGGATCACGCTCTTGCGCCCGACGATGGCCTCCTGGATGACCGCGCCGGGTCCGACCTCGACACCGTCCCAGAGGACGCTGCCCTCGATGTCCGCCCCCGCCTGGATGACCGCCCCGGGCCCCACGACCGAGTTGGCCAGGCGCACCCCCGGCGCGACTTGGGCGCCGTGGCCGATGATGACCGAGCCGCTGAGCTTGGCCGTGTAGTCTACCCTGGCGCCTTCGTCGAGCCACACGACGTGCCCCGCTCCTTCGGTGCGCGTGCCCGGTATCTCGACCCCGATGCGTCCTTGCAGGAGGTCCAGATGGGCCGCGCGGTATTCGGCGAGGTCGCCAACGTCCTTCCAGTAGCCGGTGGCGACGTGGCCCCACAGCGAGCGGCCTGAGGCCAGGAGCGCGGGGAAGAGCTCCTTGCCGAAGTCATAGGAGCGGCCGGCGGGGATCGCGTCGAAGATCGGCGGCTCGAGGAGGTAGATGCCCGTGTTGATGGTGTCGCTGAAGACCTCGCCCCACGCCGGCTTCTCGAGGAAGCGGGTGATTCGCCCAGCCTCGTCGGTGATGACGATGCCGTAGGCGAGCGGCATCTCCACGCGGGTGAGGACCATGGTCGCTTCGGCGCGGCGCTCCTGGTGGAAGCGCACCGCCTCGGCGAGGTCGAAGTCGGTCAGCACATCCCCCGAGATGACCAGCACCGGCTCCCCCAGATCCCCGACGGCGAACTTCACGGCGCCGGCCGTGCCGAGGTCGGCGGTGGGCGTGACGTAGTCGATCCTGACCTCCCAGCGAGCGCCGTCGCCGAAGTGTTCCGTGATGGTCTCGGGCAGGAAGTACAGGAGGACGGTCAGGTCGGTGAAGCCGTGGCGCCGGAGCAGGCGAACGATGTGCTCCATGATCGGCACGTTGCCCACCGGCACCAGCGGCTTGGGAACGTGGGTGGTGAGCGGCCGGAGACGCGTCCCGAACCCTCCGGCCATGATCACGGCTCTCATGCGGGCTCTCCAGGAGAGAAGACAGGGCCGGCAATCACAACGGTCAATTATAGCGGAAAGGCGCCGGGGACGGAAATCACCAGGGCCGCGGCCTCGGACGCGGCCGAAGCAGCCGGAGGAGCCCCATGCCCGCGACGAACCCGCCGATGTGGGCGAAGAAGGCGACACCCCCGCTGGCCCCGAAGGAGCCCAGCCCATTCAGCACCTGCACCACGAACCAGAACCCGAGCACAACCATCGCCGGGATGGGGACGACGCGGATGAAGAACCCGAACACGAGCACGGTCAGCACGTTGGCTCGGGGGAAGAGGAGCAGGTAGGCGCCGAGCACGCCCGACACGGCCCCGCTCGCTCCGATCATCGGAATGTCCGAAGACGGGCCCACGGCGGTTTGGGTCAGGGCCGCCGCCACCCCCGAGGCCAGATAGAAGAGGAGAAAGCGTGCGCGACCCAGCGTGTCCTCCACGTTGTTGCCGAAGATCCAGAGGTAGAGCATGTTGCCGCCGACATGAAGAAAGCCGCCGAGACCCAGGGCATGAATGAACATCGAGCTGAAGATGGTGAAGACCGGCGAAGGAAGGCCGGGGGCGCTCTTGCACAGCTCGGTGAGCCGGCACGGCACCATCCCGAATTCGGACACGAAGGCCACGGCGGCCCGGCCGGCGTCGGGCGAGTCGCTCGCCTGCAGTGAGAGTTCGTAGAGAAAGACGATCAGGTTGATGACGATCAACCCGATCGTGACGAACGGCGTCGATCCGCTGGGATTGTCGTCCTTGAGAGGGAACATGGGGCGCGACCGACGGTCCGAGCCCGGCGGCTAGGGCGTGGTGGGGCCCAGGATCACGCTGGTGGGACGCGACAAGTAGGTACCGGCGACCCGCTGAACGTCCTCGGCGGTCACCGCCTCCACCGCCCGCACATAGCGGTCGGCGAAGTCGTGCCCGACGCCCATGATCTCGAAGAAGCCTTCGTACCATGCCAGCCGCGCGTTGGTCCGCCGGTCGAGCATGAATTGCCCCAGCAGATAGCTCTTGGCCCGCTGCAGGGCGGCCACCTCGAGTCGCTCCTGGCGGAGCCGGTCGATCTCCCGAAGCAGGGCGGCCTCGGCGCGTCCCGCGTTGGCCGGCGCCGTACCGAGCTGGGCAAGAAAGAAACCCTGCCCGACCCGCGAGGGGTAGACCGCCCCGCTCGAGTAGGCGAGGCCCTGCTTGTCACGGATCTCGGTGAACATCCGCCCCGCCATTCCCCCTCCCAGCGTGGTCGCCAGCACCTTGACCGCCGCGTAATCCCCGTGCGACATCGGGGCAGCCGAAAAGCCGATGAGCACCTGAGTCTGCGCGGACGGCCGCGCCACCACCGTCCGGTCGGCGAGCGCGACCGCCTCCGACAGCGCGGGGTCCGGTCCGCCGTCGCCGGCCCGAGCATCGGCGAACCGACGCGCGGCCTCCCTGGCGACCTCCCGCCCGGGAACGTCCCCGCTCACCGACAGGACCATCCGGCTCGCACGGTAGTACCGCTGGTAGTGCGCTACGACGGCGTCCCGATCCAGGCGCTGAACGCTGGGCGCGCGGCCAGCGCTCGGACGGCCATACGGGTGCTCCGGATAGAGACGCGTCATCAGGGTGTCGAAGGCCAGGGGTGACGGCTGGTCTTGGCGGTTCCGAATCCCGCTCAACACTATGCGGCGCTCGCTTTCGAGCTCCGCGGCCGGCAGCGAGGGACGGAGCGTGACGTCGGCGATCAGCTCTAGCAGGCGCGACCAGTGCCTCGCGAGGGCCGTGCCCCGCACTTCGGAGAAGTCGGTGTCAGCCGATGCGCCGAGGCTCCCACCGATCCGCTCGGCCGCCTCGGCGATCTCCAGCGCGGACCGACTATGTGTGCCCTTGACGAGTAGCTGCTGGAGCAGATTGCTGACGCCGGCGTTCTCGTCCGTTTCCCAGCGACTCCCGACGCGGACGAAGAGCGAGACGGCCACGACGGGCGCCGCAGGATTTTCCCTGACGAGAACCGTCAACCCGTTGGGGAGCCGCTCGGCGAGGACAGCCTGCTGTGCGGGGACCGACACGGCAAGCGCTCCGAGAAGGGCCGCCAGGATCGCGGTCAGGCCCAGCCAGGAACACCTCACGGTCCTCTCCCCTTCGGCACGAAGAGCAGCCGGGCGTAGGACTCGGTGAGATACCGGCGGGCGACCTCACGGATCTGGTCGCGGGTCACTGCACGCAGCCGCTCGAGGTATCGGCGCTCTCCGTCCAGGCTCCAGGTGGTCTCGGCGCGTCCATAGGCCAGGGCCAGGCCCTCGGCTGTCTCTCGGGAGAAGACGTGTCCGGCCTCTGACGCGGTCAGAGCGCGTTTCAGCTCGACCTCGGTCACCCCTTCCTGCTGAAGCCGCCTGATCTCGGCGAGCACTCCGCTCTCCACCCCGGCTTCTTCTCTTGGCTCAAACTGGGCGGAAACCGTCACCAGCCCACCCCCCTGGAGCGCTCCGTACCCCGCGCTGACGGAGGAGACGATCTGCGCTCGCTCGCGCAAGGCCTGGTTCAGCCGCGAGCTGCGCGAGCCGCCGAGAATGTGCGCCAGCAGATCCACGGCGTACATGTCGGGGTGGCCCAGCGGAGGACCGACCCATCCGAGCGCGAGGGATCCCTGGCGCTCCGGCCGCTGCACCACCTGGGGGCGTACGCCCCGAATGGGCGGCTGCGGAGGCACCGACACTCGGTTGAGCCCCGTCGTCGGCACAGCGCCGAAGCTCCGCAGCGCGGCGGCCCGGATCTCACCGGGATCGACTGCACCGACGACGACCAGAGTCATGTTCCCGGCGACGTAATGACGCTTGTAGTAGCCGCGGAGGCTGGCCTGAGTGGCGCTCCGGAGGTCCGCCGGATCCCCGAGGACGGGGAAGCCGTAAGGATGACCATCGAAGGCCAGGTTGTACAGCCGGCGGAACAGGAAGCTTCGCGGGTTGTCTTCGCCCAGCCGGACCTCCTCGAAGACCACTTCGCGCTCGCGCGCCAGCTCCTCCGGATCGAACCGCGAGTTGAAGGCCATGTCGGCCAGGACTTCGACCGTGCGCACGGCATGGCGGGCCGGAATCAGAATGTAATAGAAGGTGTACTCGTAGGAGGTGCCGGCGTTGGTCCGCCCGCCGATCGATTCCACCTCCTGCTCCACGAAGCCCCGGCCTCGGGTCTCCGTCCCCTTGAACAGCATGTGCTCGACGAAGTGGGAGAATCCACGCTCGCCCGGGGCTTCGTCGCGAGATCCGACGCCGACCCAGAGCTGGAGCGCGACAACGTCGGACGCGCGGTGCTGCTGAATGATCAGCCGCACGCCGTTGGGCAGGACTTCACGGGCAGGTCTGACCGGGACGCGGGCCTCTTGGCTCGGCCGCTGAGTCAGGCAGCCATAGACGAGGGCACCCAGCACCAGGACCCAGGCCCATCGGACCGTGAGGCGGAACCGGGCCATAGGCGTCACAAGTTACCAGAGCGGGTTCCCCGGCTCAATTAGACCGGGGCTTAGCACGCGTTGTGGGGCCTACCCAGTGAGGGCAGTTTGTCGGGCTTGGTAGAATTAGGCCGTCGGGCAGAACGCCAGCCGAAAGCCCCCGAAAGGCCGGGTTCATGGAGTGTAACTTAGCGACTTATAAGGGTTCTCAGGTCGAACCGAGTGCTGGCACCCGTCCTGCACACATACGGCGCGGATTCGGACCCTAGGGTCCAGGAAATGTAGGACGTGTCATGAGGAAGGGCCCTCGGCTTTCGATGGAGCCGGTGGGAGAGTCAAACGCCCTTAACGCAGTAAGAAAGGAAGGATGAGATGAGAAAGCTGCTCGCAGCGGTGTTGAGCCTTCTGATGGTCGTGACCTTCTCGGTGACGGTCAGCTCGGCGCAGACGAGCTGCCCCCCTGAGGTGGCGACCGCGAAGGCTATGCTCACGCAGTCGGCCAAGAGCCAGGATGTTCAGGCTCCTCGGTCGCTGGCCGGCGCGAAGTCGCAGGATGTGCAGGCCCCGCGCAGCCAGGATGTCCAGGCTCCTCGCAGCCAGGATGTTCAGGCCCCGCGTAGCCAGAACATCCAGGCCCCGCGCAGTCAGGATGTCCAGGCTCCTCGC
>DASSSH010000179.1:0-2273 GCA_035708525.1 Candidatus Methylomirabilota bacterium | reverse complement strand
GTGCTGCGCTATCGCGATGGGTCCCCGCTTGCCGGCACGCGGATCGGCGAGGCTTACGACGTCAGCCGCTGGCTGGCCCGTCAGGCCGGCGTGACCCGCGTGGACAGTATCGTCGATCTCCAGCCCGGCATGACCCGGACGCAGTACCAGCAGCTTGCCGCGCTGTCTCCCTCCAGGCGCCCGCCATGGGTGCGGGCGGCCATGCGGCAACTGGTCGGGCCGCACATCCTCATGCTGATCGCCTACACGCCCTCGCAGGCTGGCAGTGAGGAGGCACGCGACCTCGTGCGAACGATCCGGAGCTCGCATCCACGCGTCGAGGGCCAGCTGCTGGTGACCGGCCGGACGGCGTTCGATCTGGACTTCACGACCGTGGTCGCCGACAACGCGCTGTTGGCCATGGGTCTCGTCGTGCTGGCGACCTACGTCGCGCTCTTCCTGCTGCTGGGCTCGGTGCTCCTGCCGATCAAGGCGGTGGCGATGAACCTCCTGTCGATCACCGCCTCCTACGGGGCGCTGGTGTGGATCTTCCAGGATGGTCACCTGTCGGGCTGGCTCGACTTCACGCCCGGCCCGATCCAGACGGCCACGCCGATCATCATGTTCTGTCTGGTGTTCGGCCTCTCCATGGACTACGAGGTGCTCTTGCTCAGCCGGATCCGGGAGGAGTTCGAGCGCAGCGGGGACAACACGGCGGCCGTGGGTGCGGGCCTGGAGCGGACCGGCCGGCTGATCACCTGGGCCGCGCTGATCATGGCCGGAGTCTTCTTCGCCTTCGCGCTGGCCGATTCGGTGATCATCAAGGCGGTGGGCATCGGGATCGGCATCGCGGTGGTGCTGGATGCCACCATCGTGCGCACCCTGCTCGTCCCGGCCACGATGCGGCTGATGGGTCGCTGGAACTGGTGGGCGCCGGCGTGGGTGGCGGGCGCGAGCCGCCGGCTTCGCCGGCCCGTCGGATCCGGCGTGCATCGGCCCTCTCCCCAGGGGGGAGAGGGCCGGCGGCAGGGCTAATTCTCGACGAACGCCTTCAGCGCGCGGCCGCGGAGTGGGTGGCGCAGCTTGCGCAGCGCCTTCGTCTCGATCTGGCGGATGCGCTCGCGCGTCACCGAGAAGCGCTTGCCCACCTCTTCCAGGGTGTGCTCGCCCTCCTCCCCGATGCCGAAGCGCAGTCGCAGGATCTCCTTCTCCTTCGGAGAGAGCGTGCCGAGCGCGCGCTCGACCTGAGTCGTGAGGTCCTGGGTGATCAGGCTCTCGTTGGGCGATTCGGCCTGCTTGTCCTCGAGGAAGTCGCCCAGTTCCGAATCCTCGCCGATGGGGGTCTCGAGCGAGAGCGGCTTGCGGGAGGACTCGAGGATGAGGCGCACCTTCCGGGCCGGGACGCCGGTGCGCTGCGCCAGCTCTTCGGGCGTGGGCTCGCGGCCCATCTCGTTGACCAGGCTGCGGTTGACGCGGGAGATCCGGTTGAGCGTCTCCACCATGTGGACCGGGATGCGGATGGTCCGGGAGTGATCGGCGATGGCGCGGGTAATGGCCTGGCGGATCCACCAGGTGGCGTAGGTCGAGAACTTGAAGCCGCGCCGGTACTGGAAGCGGTCCACGGCCTTCATCAGGCCGATATTGCCCTCCTGGACCAGGTCGAGCAGGGTGAGCTCGCTGCCCAGGTAGCGCTTCGCCACCGACACCACGAGCCGGAGGTTGGCCTCCATGAGCTCCCGCTTGGCCTGGCGCACCACGCGATCGTGGCGCTCGACTTCGCGCAGCGCTGCCAGCAGCGGCTTCCGGGACAGGCCTGACTGCGCCTCCAGCGCGGCGAGCTCCTTGCGGCTTCTGCTCTCCCCCATGCGCTTGGCATGCATGCGGATGTCGCGGACGATCTCGTCCACCAGCGCGGGCTTGAGCGGCAGCCCTTCCAGCACGCCCTGGATGGCGCCACGGTTCTGGGCGATCCACTTATGGTAGTTGGCGCGCGTGGCCTTGCTGCGATGTCGCCGGTCGGCCAGCGCCGCCTGGAGCCTCTCGATCTCCCGCTCGAGCCGGCGAATGCGTGCGAACGCCGCCAGCATCGGCTTGACTTCGTCCGGCGCGGGCTCACCCCCCTCGGGCAGCAGGATCACCTCGTCCAGGGGAAGCTCCTCGTGGCGAACCCGGTCGACCAGCGCCAGGAGCTTGGCCGTCGCCATCGGGATGCTGCCGAGGGCGCGTCGAAGGGCGATCTGGCCGACCTCGATGCGCCGGCCAATGGAGACCTCTTGCTCGGCCTTGAGCAGGGG